>NZ_JBQSXN010000004.1:0-83199 GCF_052378235.1 Psychrobacter sp. AOP3-A1-26 | reverse complement strand
GATGAGCATCAAAACATAGCTTGTCGTCGCTTACATTTTGCGGGCAGTACTTTTGGCCTATTGGGACTGGCAAAATCCGTCAAAAACCGTTCAGTAAAGCCTTTAATTAAAGGCATTGCTGCTGGGTATGCCTGTGCATGGGTGGGACATTTCTTCTTCGAAAAAAACAAACCAGCCACCTTCAAATACCCACTACAAAGCTTTGCTGGCGACATACGTATGTATGGCGATGTGTTACGCGGCAATCTAAGTTTAAAAGATAAAAAGCTTGATAAAGCGCGTCAAAAGTAAGTATAAGAAACAAACACGCTATAGTCGATTCAACTTAAAAAGAATACAGCGCTGCTGGGATGCTTGCTTTTAAATATAAGTTTCGCAGCCTATGGAGTGCAAAACGCACAGCAAGTAAGGAAAACCTATACCAGCAAAGTACCGTTTGACTGGTATAAGTTTTATACCAGTCACAAAAATTAGACTAGCAAGGAAAACAATGAAAATAGCACAGGTAATATCAAGATATTAGCCAGCTATTTGACGCAGTTTGGCAAGATTTAGCCATTTTTAGCCCATTGAGTTGATTTTGTTCAGATTGAGGACATGCCCTAGACCTACCGTAAATCATCAACAACCGCTAGCATAGCAATTAATGATGCGTCACCCAATTTCATAGAACGCTCAGGTGACCAGCCCGTAACCGCATCAGGCACATTATCGTTGTCTTTAAAGGGCATCTCTAAGGTATTTGCAAGGCAATCAAAACGCTCCGCCACCCAGTTAGTGGCTACCGTCATATTCGCTGTGCCAGGTGCATCAACGTCATAACCAAATTCAGACTGAAAATCAGCACTAGCGAGTTTCAATACGTCTGAAAACCTATCTCGTAGCTGTGCGAGGCGATCGTTGTAACTTGGCGTTCCTTGAGAGCCAGCCAGAAATACAAAAGGTAAGGCTTCATCACCATGTACATCATAAAATAGATCAACGCCAGTCTGCTCCATTTTATGGATCACATGAAACACTTCAGGGCTTTTTTCTAAACTTGGGCTTGACCATTCACGGTTTAGATTGGTGCCAACGGCATTAGTCCGTAGATGCCCGCGCACGCTACCATCGGGATTCATATTAGGCACAATATAAAAGTTAGCTTTATCTAGTAATAACTTAGCCGTGGCATTATCCTCATCTAACAAGCTGCGCATCAGACCGTCAACCAACCATTCAGCCATTGTTTCGCCAGGGTGCTGACGGGCTATAATCCAAATATTGCGTTTATTTGCATTATTATTGCTATCGCCATCCCCAATTTTAACTAGGGTTAAATCGCGCTTATCAAGCGTTTCTCCCAGATGTTCTAAACACGCTAACGGATGCATTTGTACCGTTGCCAATAAATCTTGATGTTGCTCATAACTATAAGGGGCAAAATAAGCAATTTGAATGCTTTCATAGTCCATATCTGCCACTATCGTTAACTTCCCATCTTTATAAGACGTAGGTAAACGAAACCAATGCTGACGATCATATGATGCCACTGCTTGGTAATTGTCCCATCCTTCGAGATAGGATGCCTCACCTGCATTAACAATATTGAGAACATACTGCTCTCCAATTTCAGCTTCCATACGAAAGTTGAACCATTGGAAAAACTCGCCGCCAAAGTCTGGGCAAATAGCCAATTGAATGTTTTTTTTATCTTCTACATTAATAACGTCAATATTACCGGCATCAAAATTAGCAGTGATACGCATAACTTCTCCTTAACTGATTTTTATGGTGTTGTAAAAAAATATTGCGATGTGAGTCAGGGCGTGCGCCAAAAAACAATATGACAGCCTAGCTTTAGATGCTAATACCAATATAACAAACTTAGATTATAAAGTTTAAATCAGTTTCGCCTCAGGTATCCATTTATTTGAGGTTTTTTTGTGTTTGTAAGTTTTCTGTTTTTATTTTTGATATTACAAAATTAATATTCCTGACCATTTAGTCAGTTATTTTTAATAGAATCATAAACTTAGCCAATATCAACAACTTAGAGAACTCAGATTTTCCTTATTTACAGAAACTTTGTAGTTGTCAGGGCTTATTAAACATGCTTAACTGTTTCAAAGTGTTAATGATTGCTGCAGTAAATCATCAAAAGTGACAGATTTTGCAGCCTTTAAATATGCTTACATTGACAGTGTTTGTCTTAATAACTCTTTATTTTTATCGAAAGCTGACTCTACTTTTTCCTAGCATCATAGGCGCGTTTTGATAGGAAGTTAAAACTCGTTTGACATGCCATGACCGCAAAGCCTGCTAGGACCCAACCACTGTATATAAAGGAATACTACTGTGCGTTATAATTTATCTTCAAGCCTACCATTGACCACCAAATCGCCTAAGACTCTTAGCCGTAAATCTCTTTGTATCAAACCATTAGCGACCGCTGCTATTGCTATTGTAGCTTTGGGCGGTATGACTGGCGCTCATGCCAAAACCTTATTTAAAGACACCAGTGTTACTGTACTGCACGGTGGTAACTTTAAGCTGCTACCTGGCGACGTAGATGATCTAACAACAATGACACTAGAACACGCCTCTACGCATGATTGGGGTGGTGTATTCTTCTTCGTTGACCGTCATCAAGGTGGAAAATACGACGTTATAGATGGTGCAACTGGTGATGTTGTTGATACGAAAAGATATAAAGAAACTTTCGGTAAGTTTTCTCCTAAATTTAAAGTGGCAACATTTAACGACAGCTTTATCAAACAAGTCAACGTCGCGGGTGTTTATGAGTTCAGCTCAAACAGCACCGGTTTTGGTCAAGACAACTACTGGGCGGGTCTTGGCGTAGACTTAGACTTACCAATTCCTGGTATGAAGTACGCATCTGCGACCTTGTATCACTCCTTTAACGAAACGAAGCCTGATGACCAAAAAATCACGTTAACCGCTGCTTGGGAACGCGATAAAGTGTTGATTGATGGTTATGTTGATTTTGGTTTTAACAGTGATACGCTTGAAGATAATATTCACTTTAACCCACAAGTTAAGTACAACTTGCAAGAAGCGCTTGGCCTTGATAACCGTTTAGAAGTCGGTGGTGAGTACAGCTATTGGAAAAATAAATTTGGTGTCGATGGGGTCGACGAACATGCTGTTATGGCACTGGTAAAATACCACTTTTAAGCCGCGATTGACTTTAAAGTATCAATCAAAAAAACCCTCATTCAATGTAATATTGAATGAGGGTTTTTCTATGGTTAATTCACTCTAAAGCCGATACGATTGTCATAACCTGCTATGACTAACCATTAAAACAATCAACCACTACCTTAAGCATGGTTATAATCTGACTTGCCACCGGTTTTGTTTATTAGATGGATATTATCAATGGCGATGTCATGTGACAGTGCTTTGGTCATGTCGTAGATAGTTAGGCAAGCAACGCTAACAGCGGTTAACGCTTCCATCTCTACCCCTGTTTTATGTGTGACTTTTACGCTTGCGCTGACGGTAATCGCATTGAGTGCATCGTCATAAATGAAAGTCAGTCCGATTTTATCTAGCGGTAACGGATGACAAAGTGGAATAAGGTCGTGTGTACGCTTCGCTGCCATAATACCAGCGATATGCGCAGTCTGTGTGATACTGCCTTTTTTGGTCATGCCATCAGCAGCTTTGATTTGTGTATAGATATCACTCGGAAAACGAACTTGCCCAACAGCATGGGCTTCTCGGGTCGTTGTATGTTTGCCACTGACATCGACCATATGAATATCACCGTCACTGTCTAGGTGCGATAAAGTAGGCTGGGTTTTTTTCTGGCTATTGGTATTCATAGATAAACTCTCTCGATAACTTTTTTATAAATCACTTAAAGCGGTACATGCTCTTTTAAAATCTTCAGGAGTATTAAAATTGGTCAGATGCTGCCACTCGTTCATAAACGGCACACAATGCACAACAGGCTGAATAAATGACATCACTCTACGCTGACCACTATCAATATAGGCTCTTAAATCAGGCTCAATACTCAGACGGTAGAGCCCCAATAATGGATATAAATGGTTAGCATCTGTTAAGCAAATTATGTTTTTATCATCAGCCTGAGCAATGAAAGGTTGCAGTGTCTGCCACAAATCAGTAGCAGGTATCAAGCTATCACAGCTAATGACCAACAACCACGATGAATGCCTATTTTTTATAGTGATTGAGTCATCTAGATTTATCAGTGTCTGCAACGCAGATTCAATCGCTACTAACGCGCCGCCAGTATCAATCTCTTTGTCACTCCTTAGAGAGGTTGTGCTCTTTAAAGAGTGATAGTCAGCAATATGCAGAATAGGCGACTGGGGACTATGTAAGGCTACATTTGCATTGGTATTAAAGCCACGGCCATTATCTGCAATCATAATAGGTGGGTTTACATCAGCCACGTTTAAGCCGCGCGCATGACGGAGGTGATAGTCCAGCAAGTACTCACCTGTCGGTAGAGTGAGCTTGGCCTTGGGCGTGCCCATGCGTCTCGATGCACCGCCCGCCAAAACAACCACCCCAGCCAAGCTGTCTAAACCGTTTAAAGTATTCATTATGGCTCAATATTATTTATGATGAAAACACTTATGGTAAAATCAATTGTCAGGATGAACTCTCGTCTTCCTATCGCTATCAGACGCTAGGGCGTGTCCTCAATTCAAGCGATTGTATCTAAATGGGCTAAACAACCTAATGCTGGCACACACTAAGTCAAACATGCAGCCAAGGGAAAGGCTGTACTATCACCTGACTGTCTGCTGACACATTGCCACTGTCTTTATCCAAAACGATAAAGCAATTGGCGCGGCTAAGCTGTTTGATACGGTGCGACTGCTGACCTGATAGGCACTCAACTTGGTAATGACCAGACTTATTTTTTGACAATATCCCGCGCTGAAAATCTTTGCGACCGACGCTTTTTTTGACGTCATTGCTCAGCAATGCTTCGATACTCAGTTGCATGGGTCGCTCTGCCAACTCAGCACCTGACATCTGCCATAACGCTGGTATCACAAAATTTAGCGCACCAACGACGGTAGAGAGCGGGTTGCCCGGCAAACCAAAATATAATACTGGCTTATCAAGACCTTTATTTAGTTCACCAAAGACAAAAGGCTTACCCGGTTTCATCGCCACTTTATAGTGGTTAATCTGCCCTAACCTTTCAATCACAGTGGTCAAAAAATCATAATCGCCCACTGATACACCAGCCGTTGATATCAACACATCACAGTCTTGCATCGCTTGGCTAACGGCGGTAGTCGTCTGCTCTAAGTTATCGGGGATGATGCCATAATCACGAATGCTAATAGGCATATCTGATAGCAAGCTTTTAAGGGTTGGCGTATTGGAGTTATATATTTGCGCCAAGCTTTCAAGCTCATTGCCAATGGCAACCAATTCATCACCAGTCGCCAGTACACCTACCGTCAGTGGCTCGAATACCTCAACTTGGCTAACACCTAAGTTTGCCAGTAGGCTGATATCAGCAGGATTGATCCGCTTACCGACTTTTAAGACTGCTTCGCCCGCCTCAATCTCCTCGCCTTGCTTGCGAATATTGTTATCGACCTTAGCGGCCTGTAGTAGTGTAATAGCATAAGGCTGTGATTTATCGAGCGTATCTTTTATATCCGCAAAGTTGGTGTTCTCTTGCATGATGACCGTATCACAGTTATCAGGCACGACAGCGCCCGTAAAAATACGGACACCTTGTCCAGTTGTCAACTCACCAATATAGGCACTACCAGCCTGTGACTCTCCAACTATATCGATAACGCTTTCTTTTGATAAATCGCTACCCTGAGCAATCGCATAACCATCCATCGCGGATACATTTTGTCTTGGCACATCAAACGACGAGACAATTTCTTGCGCCAATATTTGATTACGACTATTGAGTAGCTCGCAGGTAGTAATTACTCTTTTTTGTAGCGGCCAGTCGTTAATATTATAATTGTCTATACGCAGCTGTATCGCAGACTGTAATGCTTCCATGGTAATCATAAAGGTACACTCTTTTAATCGTTTTATATTCGTATTTAAGGTTTGAAAAACCCTGTATTTAAAAAATCATTTTTAAAAGTACTATCTTTAAAAGTGCTGGCTTTAAAAACACCTTGTCTTTAAAAGTACTTTGTCTTCACTTTAAAAATGGCAAAAAAGCACCTTATCAAGGTGCTTTTTTATTGTGCTCATTGCTCATTAAAATGAAAGACATCGTCTTAATAAGCTCAGACAATTAAAGTACAGTAAAAGAACCTATCAGCCAGGCTGAAAACATGAATTAACAAAGCCAATACCAAAGATGAATGCCAACAACCTATTTCACCATGATGCTAACGAAGACGCACTACGCTGGGTGATAAAACCGTCTGGAGTCTGACCATTATCTGCCTGCCAGCGCTGGAATGCCTTACGTGTATTGGTACCAACGATACCATCAGCGCCTTTGGTATCATAGCCTGAATTGGTCAGACGTTGTTGCAAATTGCGCACTTGATTGGTCGATAATGGACGCTCATAGCGCGGCCATGATTTCTGCAAACCGCCTTGTCCCGCCAGCGCCTTACCCAATAAGCTAACTCCTAACGCATAACTTGACGAATTATTATAGACCTTTATTACATCAAAGTTCGGGCTGAGTAGCAGCACTGGGCCATCCTTGCCAGCTGGTAACCATAGCTCCATTTCTGTATTGGCATCCAAATAAACATCGGCTATCGTATCAACGCCCATCGCCGCCCATCTAGCAGCTGGTTGCTTAGTGCCAACAGCCGAATAATCAAATGAAGTAGGAACAGTCGCCTCATAAAACGGTGCTAGACCACGAACCCAGCCTGAGTTACTCAGATAATTGGCGGTAGAGGCCAAAGCATCGCTTGTTGACCACGGATTGCGATGACCATTACCATCACCGTCCACGCCATGTTGCAGCCAAGTATCGGGGATAAACTGAGTCTGACCCATACCGCCCGCCCAAGAGCCATCCAGCTGCGACCAAGACACATCACCGCGCTGTAATAACGTCGCCAATGATAACAATTGAGTTTCGGCAAATTTTTGGCGACGACCATCGTAGGCAAGGCTAGCCAGCGAGCTGGGTATGTTGCTATTACCCGTCACCGCACCATATGACGACTCCATGCCCCATATCGCCGCGATGATTTCTGCATTGACGCCATATTGCGATTCTAACTGCGATAAAAACGAGCGTTGCTCGGAAAATTTACGCTTACCCGTGCTCACGCGCCCATCAGATACGGCAGAGTCTACATATTCCCATGGCATCTTAGAAAACTCGGGCTGCCCTGAGTCAAGCGAGATAACTTGCTGATTTAGATAAGCCGAATCAAGTAGACGGCGGATAGTCTGAGCATCATAGCCTGACGACATCGCACGCGTCGAGAAGTCTGACTTCCAATCAGAAAAGCTACCATAGCTTGGCTTTGGTGTCGTTTGCGGTTTAACCACTGGTTTAACGACTGGCTTCGGTGTTGGTTTTACTTTAATGGTTTGGTTCTGAGTAATCTGAACGTTACCTTGACGCACAGGCTTGTTCGTCTTTTGCATCGCTTGCTGGCTCGTACACCCGACCATCACTAAGGCCGGAAAAAGTGCGATATATTGTTTTTTTAAAATCATAAAATTTCTCAAGTATGGATAAGTAGAGTGGCTCACTCAATAAAGCATTGTTAATAGCATCATCAAATTGAACACGCCATTGAAAATATGGCCTTAAATTTAACCTCCTAGATTTAACGCCCTAGTACTGCGCGTGGATCAATAGGATTGCCATTTAAACGTACTTGGAGTTCTAAGCCGACTTGATTGGTTTCACCGCTACTACCCATATTTGCAATACGTTGACCATGTTGCACTTGATCCCCTTCTTTGACGAGCAACTTGCTATTGTGTGCATAGGCAGTGATATAGTTATCGCTATGGCGAATCATAATCAGCTCGCCATATTCTGGTAGACCATTACCTGAGTAAAGTACCGTCCCAGATTGACTGGCAAGCACTGGATCGCCAACCTTACCAGCGAACCACATACCCATATTGCCAGCTGCTGCATCAAAATTGCGGGTCACTTGGTTGCGGCTCGGGTATTCATAACCTGATGTGGTGTTGGCAGTCACTTCGTACGCAGGATTTTGCGAGCTATTATTGGGCGCACTGTTTGTATTAGACGAAGTGTTTGCAGGAGGGGTATAAGTTGGCTGACGCTGGGCCGACGCGTTATAGCGGTTATTATTGGCTGTCGCCGCTTGTGTTCCTTGCCACAGTTTAAGCCATTGTCCGCTATAGATCGTATATTTACTGTCTAAGCCATTGAGCGAACCAATTTTACGGTAACTGAGGCGATAGCGCTCAGCAAGTTGACTGACCGTATCACCGCGTTGCACACGATGATAGTTAGGGACGCCTTGTGCGTTAGTAATAATCTTAGGACCCGCTTGGTTGGCTGATTGATAAGTCGGTTTGGTCGCACAACCCACCACAGTCAGGGTCGCTGCGCTCAGAGTGCCAATCAAAGCCGCTTTTGCAAGATGCGATCCAGTCGTAAGCTTTTTCATACAAGGTTCCTGTTCTTTATGTTACTCATCAATTTTTATGTTGCTTATCGGTTTTAAATTAATCAGAAGCACTTTGTGCCACTCACAAGCCTCTTAATGTTTTTCTGTACTTTATAATAGCCTAACAAACACCATTATCAATCATTTAACAGGCTATATCGTTGATTTACCTTTGTCTTTATAAAAAATCTATTTGGATTGTTTATACAGGGCGCGCCATCATTTAGGTTATGAAGCTTAAAGGGGGAGCTAGAAAAAATACCATGAATATAGGGGCTGTATAACATAAAACAATACGAAAGCAATACGATTGTAATAATGTGCTATTGGATCACACGCCATAGTTACTTATCTTATATAGTTACTTATAGCGCTAATGCTGATAGCGTCTCTAATGCTGCCGCTGGTGTGTGGTGCAGCCGTACCGGTGAGAGACTTATATAGCCTGCTGCTACGGCTTGGTCATCCGTCATTTTTGTGGTCAAAAAACCTGTCATCTGCTCTGGTGTTTTCTGATGAGGCGGCCATGGTTCAGGGACTTTATCTTTCAACACCTCATTTTGACGCTTGCGCAACGACAACCAATACGCATCTCGCCCGCGTGGATCGACCATATGGTGTACAGGCCGAGCTATCTGGCTGTGCCCCAACGCAGTGATTTTTCGACCCTTAATATCGTCGGTATTATCTACATTAGGAATATTAACGTTTAATACATGATAGGGCAAATTTTTGACTGCATCTAAAATTGGCGTTTCGGTAAATAGCTTGGCGATCTCATTTGCCGCCATTTGATAATCACTCACCTGCTCTTGGCCCTTGCCTTTTACCCCGCCGCCGACTAAGGAAGTCGCGATAGCTGGTATGCCAAATAGCTGTGCCGTGAGCGCGGCACCAAAGGTACCAGAAAACATAACGTCCTGACCCAAATTGGCGCCTGAGTTGATACCCGTAATTACGCAGTCAAAGCGTGTCTGACGATACAATTCATGCAAGGCTAAATAAATACAATCAGCGGGCGAGCCGTTAACGGCTATTGCACCAGAGGGTAATTGCTGCGTATGTAAGGGCTTAGAAACACTCAAAGCACTCGCACAGCCACTTTGTTCATCGTTTGGCGCGACGACCACCACGTCTCCGATAGATGATAGCGCCTGAGACAGCGCTAATAATCCTGGGGCATTTACACCATCATCATTACTAATTAAAAATTTCATCGTTATTCTCTATAACAAGCTCTCTATACCCTATACCAAGCTCTCTATATTAAGCTTTCTATACTCATAAATGACCGTCTGTCCACTTATCAGACTTATCCTCATAAAATTGCTATAATCAGAGCTGCTGATAGTGGGTTACTTATTGATAAACCCATCTTATTAATACCCATCTTATTAATAATAATCACCGTACTTTATTTCTGCTTAGATACTAGAGCGTGTTGAACCAACACAAACAGGTACTGCTCAAAAGAGCAAATGTAGGCGATTATACCTTAATAAAGCACCGACACGAACTCAGAATTTATCTGGCGATAAAAAATAAGGCTACGCCCTAGCAGCCTTATATTATCAAGCAGAAAACTAAATACTGAGCATTACGTTACAATAGACAACAACGCACAACAATATAAACTTATACTTTTATGCTGAGGCAACTTAGCCGTCTATGCTGCTGATATGTTGCTATAAGATAGCGTTGGCTCACAAGATATCTACACATAAACCAATATTTTATGTGACTTTTGTTTTTTTACCCATTAACATATGACCATTAAATAAAGATGAGCGAGTGTAATACTGAATGAATAATCAATCGATATTATCTATAGCTTCTGTGATAGCAAAGACCGCATCGAAAATTGGTCTGGCAGGACTGATAACGTCTGTTGCCATGCTGTCTCAAGCATCGTTTGCGGAAAGTAATCCTGCAACAACCATACCGCTAGATTTATCTGGCGTTAACATTACTAAGCATGAAATTGCGGTGATGCAAGTGCTGTCGGAGATATGCCCACCGATGCTTAGTGGTAATCAAAAACAGCGTTTTTATAAATCGTATAATGTCCAGCTACACGAGCTGATGCCGTCGTTAGAAGATCCAAAAGCAGCTATTCAATATCTGTCTACCCAGCAAGATTATCGTCAAATATTGCAAGGTATTCGTAGCTGGACGATGGGATTCTCAAAGCAAGAAAACAAAGCACTCTGCCAAGATTTAGCCGATGCTGAGTATTAATCGTAGGATCTGTAGTCGACGATGGGTAAGAATCGGTGTTGACGCTAGTTGGATAAAGCCCGTAATAATGAACAATAATAAAATAACGGCTCTATCTACTTTAAAACACTGGCTGCTTTAAAACGCTGAATTACCGCCCTCTAAAGATGGAGATATAAGCTTACTCGTTAAGCTTATATCATAAAAAAGCTTGCTGTAATCGCTTTCACATCACATAAGCGATTCAGCAGGCTTTTTTTGTGGCAATCCATTTAGGTGTCATCGAATCATTGTAGCGTCAGTCTACTATAAAAAATCTACGTTAAAAGACCTACGTTCAAAGTAGTGTTCCGCGGCTATTAACCCTACTACGCCCAAACATTTGATAAGTATTCACTTTTCTTTTCATCACCTCCTATTTTTTGCATTTATTGATTCCCCATCGGCTGGCATTTTGCTAAGATAAGGCGTTAATTTTATGTCTGTCGCTCAGTCGTTACTGCGCTCGTTTATATCTATTTTTCAACTTAATAGGTAAGACATGTGGTTGAAAACGGTGAATGAGGTTTGGTACTGGGCACAAGCGATAGATACATTTAGTTTCATGATGCGGTGTAACGATATATGACAGTAAAGCGCGTAAAAAACCAGCTTGTACAGCTGGTAGTTGGTGTTAGTATCTCTATGAGTGCAGTGATGGCGAGCGCAGCCATACAGCCGCCTGAGATGGACAATACCGCCTATGTATTGATGGATTACAATACTGGTGAAATCTTGGCACAAAAAAATGCCAATGAAGCTCTACCACCAGCATCTCTCACAAAAATGATGACCAGTTACATGATTGAGCAGCGCCTAGCATCGGGTGATCTCAAAGAGGACGAGCAGGTATTGATGAGTCAAAATGCTTGGTGCCGTGGTAGCAGCAGCCAGTCTTGCATGTATGTGCCCGTCAATAAAACGGCCAGTGTCATCGATATGCTACGCGGGATTATCATTCAATCTGGTAATGATGCCTCAAAAGCCATGGCTGAGCACATCGCTGGTAGCGAAGCGTCATTTGCTATCTTGATGAACGAGCAGGCGCAAAAAATTGGTATGGAAAACACCAATTTTGTCAACTCTACAGGCATGCCTGATGAAGGTCACCAGGCCTCAGCGTTAGATATGGCCAAGCTGGCACGAGCCATTATTAATAATAGCGGCGACTACTACAGCATTTATGCAGAAAAAGAGTTTACCTATAATGGTATTACGCAAGGTAACCGCAATGCCCTACTCGCTACCGACCCCACTGTCGATGGTTTAAAAACTGGCCATACTAATGCTGCCGGCTACTGCTTGGTCGCTTCGAGCAATCGTGAAGATATGCGCCTCATATCTGTGATTATGGGTACAAAAAGCCAGCAAGCTCGTGCTGATCAATCACGTGAATTACTGAATTGGGGTTTTGGTCATTTCACTACGGTTACCAAGGCACCAGCTGGGCAGTTCGTCAGTAAAGTACCTGTTTGGTTTGGCGAAGCCAAAGAAGTAGAGCTGACGACTGGCGATAATTTACAAATTCTAACGACCAAAACGCAAAAGAATAAAATCACTACTGTGATTGATATTCCTGAAAGCTTGGAAGCGCCCATCAAAAAAGGTCAAGAAATTGGCAAAATGATGGCGGTGATTGATGGAAAAGCAGTAGCGTCAGTGCCGGTCGTAGCGACTAGTGATATCGAGCAGTCAGGCTTTATGAGTCGTACTTGGCAGCGTGTGATGCGCTGGGTACAAAACCTGTTTTAAAAGTACAGTCTTTACTGAATAAAAAAAAGACGCCTTAAATTGGGCGTCTTTTTTATTGGATGGATATAAGGCAACCGAGTACAAATAGTATAGTTAAAATACTTTAAAAACGCTACGATACTGCTGGTATAGTTTTTTTGTAGCCTCTGTCTGCGTAGGCACAGCAAGCTAGAAAAAACGGTACCTGCAGTACGTGATGTATCGATTTTACTTTTCACTGACTATAGCTTTCGTACATACATTAAGCGAGATTAACGCCGTAGACGCTGATAGATGCTTTAATTATATTATGCCCACTCTAGCCAGCGCTTTAACAAGTCACTTAAGGCTTTATCCTTATATGTGGCACTATAACAGTAATCTACTCCAGCAGATTTTAAGCCATGCTCAAAACTATCTGCATATTGCCTTTGATGCTGTGGGTACCAATATATCAATAAAACACGATGCTCGCTGTTATCATTTTCTAACTGACGAATACGCTTGGCTAATGACTCTGCTTTGCTTGGAAACACATCTTCTGCAAACATGACCATATTGATTTTTTTGGAGTTTATCTCGTCCATCGCTAGCTGCTCATGCTGACAGTAAATGACGGTCGCTCCTAGCCGCTCTAGCTCATTCGCCAACGTTCCTGCCTCATGATAGTAATAATAAATAACGGTCAGTCCAGCCAATAGACTCTGTTGGCGCGTTTGCTGTTGGTTGGCCATCGGTATAATCAGCGTAAACTGTGTTCCTGTGCCAAGCGTACTATCAACCTCGATAGTAGCACCCATAAGCTGCGCCATTTGCTTGACGACTGGTAAACCAACACCTGAACCTTCATACTGACGAGTCTTTGATGAGTCCACCTGAAAAAAAGGATTGAAGATGTCACTGATATGATTACTATCGATACCAATACCTGTATCTTTTATCATGATTTGCCAGCGATTACTTTTATCAAAATGGGTTAGCTGCGAAGTGAGCGTCACCTTTCCCACTGGGGTAAATTTAATAGCGTTACTCAGCAGTATCGATAATATCTGTTGTATTTTTTCCAAATCGCCTGCAAGCGTATAGTCTATGTGATGGATATGACTGACTAATTCTAATCCTTTGCGTTGCGCAATAGGCTCAAATTCTGCCAACAGATCCGCAATCAACTGTAAGGGGTTGAACTCCATGCAGTTGATACTAATTTGACCTTTTTGTATTTGGTTCAATTGAATAATATGCTCAAGCGACAACACCAGTTTGTCACTGCCATCCTTGATGATTTCAACAGCATCTTTTTGTTCTCTATTAAGAGTGTCGTAATCTAACAGCTGCAAACCGCCTACAATGGCATTTAGCGAGGTTTTTAGCTCGTGCGTTATCATACTTTGAAAGTTATGCAGCTGTACATCAAGCGATACATCTTTGTTATGTAATTGCTGCTCAAAGACAGCAAGCGCCTCATAATCCTGTCTAGCGTCTTGTAAGCGATTAAACAACGCCGCGAAAGTCTGTTTAATCTGCACCAACTCCTGAAAATCAAAACGCTGTGCAATGACGGGTAACTGCTCGAGCTCTTTATTTTTTGCAACGAGGTAACATACCTCGGCCAAAGCCTCAATATCTTTGATCGGCCATTTGAGTTTGCGCAGAATGTACAGCGCCAAAAGAACCGCTAGTATCGTCGTTATAAACCATAATAATAAATTGCTTTGCAACCACTGTAAACGCAGCTCATTCACATCTAGCGTAATATTAATATAGCCAACGAGATCGCTATTATCATTACCCTCATCTATTGACTTATGAGCCGCTAATCCTTGAATGGCCTTTGAGTCATTTTTCGCGATATTGCTGTTGTTGATATAGTTACTGACTACGGGATAATTAAAGCTGACCGTACGGGCGAACAAAGCATTTCTCCAGTCCTTTCTTGATTGGCTGATATCGTCGATGGGCTGAGGGGTCGAATAAAATAAAATGCTTTGAATGCTCGGCTCATTATCTAATAGAAAAGCAACTTGCTCAGCCACGATGTCAGCACCATCTGCCGTCGAAGCGCTGGTGGTCAATAACTCAGCCAACTGCTGAATATGTTGATGTTTTTCTTGATAATGACGCACGAAGCCGTAAACAAAAGACAATAAAAGGCCCAACAGCACAGCCAAAGTAATGGCTTGCATGACAGAGCGCCAGATAAAGGTAGAAATGGTCTGAGATGGGAGGTTGTTCATATCACTCAACTGAGTTAAGACAACTTTATATTTATACTATAGTTAAAATACTTTAAAAACGCTACGATACTGCTGGTATAGTTTTTTTGTAGCCTCTGTCTGCGTAGGCACAGCAAGCTAGAAAAAACGGTACCTGCAGTACGTGATGTATCGATTTTACTTTTCACTGACTATACAGCTATTTTGGAGATATATAAGTCAAACATTTAGATATTTAATGATTATTTTTCAGGTTGGTTAAAAAACTTATCACCACAGAGCCGAACTACATTGACTTTGTCGCACTTCACAGTACGATAAAGTCAATAACCATCAGATCGTCAGCAAGCGCTACTATTTGCGCGGCTTTTTCTCTTTTGTGGTGAATTTCTGTGCTCGATTGCGCTCGCGCTGACGTAGCTGCTGTTCTTTTGCTTTGGTGGGCGTGTCACTCTTGTTGGCGTATGGGTTGTCATTTTGCTTGAGTACCACATTGAGTGGTGTGCCTTCAAGCTTGAACACTTGACGGAATTGGTTTTCAAGATAGCGCTGATAGCTCTTAGGCAGAGAGCTGGTTTGATTACCATGAATGACGATTACTGGCGGATTGTGACCACCGATATGAGCAAAACGCAGTTTAATACGGCGACCAGCGACTGTCGGTGGCGGATTGGCCGTCACGGCGTCTTGTAAAATCTGGGTCAAGCGATTGGTAGACACATCAAACATAGACGATTTATAAGC
The DNA here is from genome assembly GCF_052378235.1 of Psychrobacter sp. AOP3-A1-26. Taxonomy (NCBI): domain Bacteria; kingdom Pseudomonadati; phylum Pseudomonadota; class Gammaproteobacteria; order Moraxellales; family Moraxellaceae; genus Psychrobacter; species Psychrobacter sp. AOP3-A1-26. The sequence goes on along the minus strand of NZ_JBQSXN010000004.1, from coordinate 67,649 downwards.
ACGCAAGATAGAAGGGTATAAATTGCCTACGCCTGTACCATGTAGCGCTGATATCAAATGTACTTTTACATAGGGAATAAAGCTAAAACGGCGATCCATCTCGAGCTTAATGTAATCTCTTTGTTCTGGCGTCAGACCATCCCATTTATTAATCGCCACTACCAAGGCACGGCCCGCATCTAATGCATAGCCAATCATATGCAAATCTTGATCGACAATGCCTTCATGCGCGTCAATAACAATAACGGTGACGTTAGAGTCTTCGATCGCTTGCAGCGTTTTGATAACCGAGAACTTTTCTACTTTTTCATCGATTCTACCGCGGCGACGCACACCCGCTGTATCAATGAGTACGTAGTCTCTGCCATCGCGCTTATAAGGGATATAAATACTGTCGCGAGTGGTGCCCGGCATATCAAACACCACCACCCGATCTTCACCCAACAATCGATTGACTAGCGTCGATTTACCAACGTTTGGACGACCAATAATGGCAAGCTTTAGACCTTTTGGCTCGACTACATTGTCTTGCTCAGGCATATCCGCGGTCAAAACTTCCAGCAGGTTACCAACACCGCGACCATGACTGGCCGCCATCGGATATGGTTCGCCCAATCCTAACGCATAAAATTCAGCAGGTGCCGCATCATGGACGCCATCGACTTTATTGGCAACCACATATACGGGCTTACCTAGGGTATGCAAAAACTTACCAATTTCGGCATCAGCGCCAATCATACCTGCACGGGCATCGACGACAAACACAATGATATCGGCTTCGTGGATAGCGGTATGCGATTGCTCAGACATATAGTCGTCGATATTGCCACTACCGTCATCCGCTTCACCAATACCGCCCGTGTCTACGACGATAAAAGATTTGTCTTCGTAGGTCGCATCGCCATATTGACGGTCACGAGTCAGTCCTGATAAGTCAGCAACCAGCGCCTGCCGACTTTTTGTAAATTGATTAAATAAGGTAGATTTACCGACGTTTGGACGACCAATTAAGGCGACCACAGGCTTGATACTCATGGGTTACTCTCAGTGAAGGGCAAAATGACGGACCGTACGAATACTCTTAGACCAAACCCCAAAATTACGATTAGCTGTGACAAACTCGTTTAGTCTACAATACGTAGTACTTGCACTCGTTTTCCTTGCTACTCTAACTTTTGTGAATGGTATTAAAACAACAATAGCGAATATTCTGTACTTGACCGAAAATTAAAATAAAGGATAAAACTTTAATAGAAATAATCAGCTATTTTGCATTTAAAAACACGATATAAGCTGACTAAATTTCATATAAACATGATCGTAAAAAAGCACATAGGAATGATGCTGAAAGCGCATCGGTCGCATAGAATACGCGAAAGCTTATATTTAAACAAGCAATTTACACCAGGCACTAAACGCTGACTAAGCAGCGTTTTTTATTAATTATATTATCAGTGGGACTATTTAATAAACAATGCTAGTTAATAAACAATAATAATTAATAAACAATATTAAAACCTACTCTATTAAATAGCTGCTACTAATAAAGATTTAACGTGCCAGCTGCCAAATAGCAACTTGCCCTGAGGTACTTTGGGTCATTAAACGGCTGCCTTGTACTTGTAAATTACTCAACGCGCCTTTGGTTTGTACACGGCTGACGATTTTACCGCTAGCAGGGTTAAATAAATGCACCACACCATCGAAATCACCAACGGCAATGTAATTGCCAATCATCACAGGGTTGGTTAAGTGACGATAAGCCAACTCTTCGCTTTCCCACAGCAGCTCACCACTGGTGCGATCATAAGCGGCGACTTTACCGTCTAGACTGGTGCCAATAACTTGTTGGTTATTTACGGCAAGTGATTTTAAGCTAGCAAGCTCTTTAACGAACATCACTTGACGTGACGCCAAATCGATACCCAGTAATTGGCCACTATAACTGATGGCGAAAAGTTGGTTTTTATCGATGACAGGCATGCCATCAACGTCGCTCATGCGCTCAACCTCACTACTACCAGCGCCAACGCCAACACGTCTTGACCACTGCGGCAGACCGCTATCGGTCGTCACCGCGTGCAAACGCCCATCAGCAGTCGCTAATAACGCGGTTTTACTGTCTAACAAGGTTGGTGCAGCACTACCACGTACGCTGATGGCTGGTACTTGGGTCGCAAACTGCCAGACAGACTGACCGGTTTGTAGTGACAGACCATGCAAAAATCCATCGTTCGCTGATAGAATCACGCGGTTATTAGTAATAAGCGCTGGGGTCAACACCGACCCTGATAACTGCTGCTGCCAGCGTTTGGCACCAGTAGCACTATCAAAGGCCATGATTTGACCACCGCGAGTACTAACAATCGCTGTTTGGCTTAAAGCATCTAACGCAACACCGCCTGTGATTTGATCATCGACATTGACCGACCATAAACGCTCGCCTGCATTATTAAAACCCGCCAAATCACCACCGCGCGATGCAGTAACAATTTGTCCATCGGCATAACCGACCTGCAGATTCAGTGGGTCCTTTTTACTGGCTTTTTTACTACCGACATCCGTACTAAAAACAGGCTGTAGTACGCTAATAGGCTCAGCAATCTGTACCAGTTTTACGGGATCGTTGACGACGGGTTTGATACCGCGATTACACCCAATCACTGCAGTGCTCATTACTGCCAATACTGCCACATGCATCACTGTCTTTTTGACGGTGTTAGCGGTTAAAATTTTGCTAGAGCGAATAGATTGAGTCATTATAGGTTCTCACTACAAATAAATGATTATTAATTAGCAATTACTGCGTCACATCAACGGTTGTATTTTCTGCTGGGTTTTCTACTATTAATGGCTGTTCAGGAGCAGTTGACTCTTGAACTAGGCGCGCTTGATCAGCGATAGGCTCAGGCACGATTCCTAGACTCTCCATTTTTAACGCCAATACTGCACGTGTTTCTTGACGGCCACGTAACAGCTCCCAAGCATTATTGTACGACTTAATCGCTGATTCTTTATTGTCTTGCGCCAAGTAAATATCACCGAGCAATTCTTGTTGGCTGGCTTCAAACGAGCCTGGCATGTCATTGTTCGCTTGTGTCAACGCCGCATCTGCATCGCCTGCCGCCAATAGCGTTGTTGCATAGCGTAAGCGAGTGATCGCTTTTAATCCTGCATCACCCAAATCAATGGTCAACGCTTTTTTGAGGGTATCACTTGCCGCCGCAAAATCATCGTTATCAATTTGCTGACGCGCTTTAATCATCAATGCTTGCCAAGCGTAGACTGACTCGCCATGTGTGCTCACCAATGCATCAATATCTTTATTCAACTGTGTACGGCTCTGCTCGAGTGATGCTTGAGCTTCTGCCTCTAAATCTGGGTTTTGCGAGGCCAAACTCACTTCTTCATTTAAACGCTGAATGTCTGCATAATAATCTGCGGCGACAGTATCAACCCGCGCATGGTTGTCTTGCCAATAAGTCCAACCGAAATAAGCAGCCAGTGCCAACAAAATCACAGTGACAATATAACTGCCATATTGCTTTAACGCTTGCATTGAACTGTCTGCATTCGGCGAATTAGGTGTCAGAGCCATATATGTTTACCTGATAAGATTTATATTAATTTACTAATGCCAAAATCGATTACTGACGCGAAATATTGTCTTTATTTGCCAGCCAATCTGTAGCGACCGTTTGTTGTTCACCTGTTTGCATATCTTTGATGCTAATGGTGTTATCTTCCAGCTCTTGCTGAGCGATAATGACGGTCATTGCTGCACCTGACTTGTCTGCTTTTTTCATTTGCGCTTTTAGGCTCGTCGCACTGGCCATTTTCACTCGAAGGTCTGGGCGACTATAACGCAAGCGTTGCGCATAACCAATACCAGCACTATAGACCTCTGGATGGGCAACCACAAAGACATCACAAGCAGGAAGCGCTGCAATCGGCGCAACCGCTTCCATCAATAATAATAAACGCTCAAGCCCCATGGCAAAACCAACGGCAGGCTCAGATTTTACCGGCTTACTGCCGTCTGTACCGATAGACTTTAGTTGTCCGACTAAGCCATCATAACGACCGCCCGCACAGACGGTGGCTTGGCTGCCAAGCTTATCCGTTACCCATTCAAAGACGGTCTTATTATAATAATCAAGACCACGGACGAGGTGCGGATTTATCTCAAAATCAATACCTAGTTCGGTTAAATACTTTTGAACCTGCTCAAAATGCGCCACACTGTCTGCACCCAAAAATTCAGCAAGCTTTGGTGCACCGGCTAATATGGCTTGAGTACTGGCTTCTTTACTGTCTAAGATACGTAATGGATTGGTGGTTAAGCGGCGCTTACTGTCGTCGTCAAGCTGGTCTTGTTTATCGGTTAGATACGTCACCAACGCTTGACGATAAGCATGACGCTCATCCAGCTCACCTAAGCTATTTAGTTGTAAATGCATCTCATCTTTTAAACCCAATTCTTGCCACATGAGATGGGTCATGGCAATCAATTCAGCGTCAGCATCTGGAAGCGGACTACCGAAGCTTTCGACACCCAATTGATGGAACTGACGATAACGGCCTTTTTGCGGACGCTCATAGCGAAACATCGGACCGATATACCATAATTTTGGCGTATCACCGCGCAGTAAATTATGCTCAATCACCGCACGTACTGCGCCTGCTGTACCTTCAGGACGCAGTGCCAATGGCGTTGGTGGCTCAGATTTATCCGTAAAGCTATACATTTCTTTTTCAACGATATCCGTTGCGCCGCCGATAGCACGCGCAAACAAATCGGTTTGCTCAACGATTGGTAGACGAATATGCTCATAGCCGTATCTACCCAATACATCAGCCAATATCGCCTCTAAGTGCAGCCACTTTGCAGATTGCTCAGGCAAAATATCATTAAACCCTTTGATCGCTTTAATCATGGTACGGTCGTATCCTTAAAATTTTTAACAGGTCGTTCTATCATTGTTGTTTTTGCTTATAAGTAAGCATTATTTTACGCGAATAATCTCATTCTCGCGTTTTTTTGCTAAATCTTCTGCATGAGCACGTACCATGCCTTCGATTTCATCGACCAGATTATCCGTATGAATCAAATGGCTCTTTTCACCCATACGATACACCAATGATTTTGGTGCAGCGCCAACGATACCAATATCGGCTTCTTTTGCCTCACCCGGACCATTTACTTTACAGCCAATCACCGACAGATCCATCGGTTCACGAATGTCTTCTAAACGCGACTCTAACGCGGTCATTACCTTGATGACATCAAACTCTTGACGCGAGCAGCTTGGGCAAGCGATAAAGTTAACGCCATTAGAGCGAATATTCAATGATTTTAAAATATCGAAACCAATTTTTATTTCTTCTTCAGGCTCGGCGGCTAAGGAGATACGAATGGTATCGCCAATACCATCTAACAGTAAACCACCGAGGGCAATGGCAGATTTCACCGCCCCTGTACGATAGACACCCGCTTCAGTGACACCCAAATGTAGCGGATTATCAATTTGAGCAGATATCAGGCGATAAGCATCCAAGGTTAAAAACACGTTACTGGCTTTGACCGATACTTTATATTGGTCAAAATTGAGACGCTCTAATATATCGATATGACGCATCGCTGATTCGAGCATCGCCTCGCCTGTTGGCTCAGTATATTTGCGTTGAATGTCTTTTTCTAACGAACCTGCGTTAACGCCAATACGAATCGGAATATTGTAATCCTTGGCACAAGCGACCACTTCGCGTACTTTGGCATCGCTGCCAATGTTACCAGGGTTGATACGCAGGCAATCAGCACCTGCTTCGGCAACGGCCAAGGCAATTTTATGGTCAAAATGCACATCGGCGATTAAAGGAACACTGACCCGCTTCCGAATTTCTGCAAAGGCTTTGACCGTATCCATCGTCGGCGTCGATACCCGCATTAGATCAGCACCTGCCTCAACGCAGCGCTCGATTTGGGCGACAGTCGCTGCCACATCACAGGTATCTGTATTGGTCATACTTTGGACACTAATCGGCGCATCGCCACCAATCGCGACATCACCGACATGTATTTTTTTGGTAGGACGACGGTTAATAGGCGCTGACGTTGACATAGACAAACCCTTTCATTGGAGCGAGAAAAACGAAGAAAAACACACTTATAATAGCGCTAAACACTCAGCAGCACTCAAAAGTAGCGTAAAAAGTTAAGGCGCTAACTCAAAGCTAGCCTGCTTATCAGTTGCATAGCTGTCTAAAGCCACCGCTTCTTGGTTGAGCATTAAGCTGACGTTATCGATATTATCAATTTGCACATTAAATGGTGGCGTACCTAATAGCTTATAATCACCAGACGTCTGAGCGCCATTCATCAGGCTGCTACCAGAGGCATCACTGATACTAACAGCGGCGGTATTGGTCAGTTTTACCTCTAGAGAGGCCATGCTCGCATTAGCGTCGCCTGTATTTAAAGCAGAGCCAGAAGCGCCGACGCCAGTAGCGTCATTAATCGCAGCGCCTTGCGCCTGCTCTATCTCTGAGAGGTCTTCCGTGGTTGATATCGGTTGGTCGCTGTTTTCTTTACTGGCGTTGCTAACCATACGGAACAAGAAAATCGCTAAGATGATGACACCAATAACCGCTATGATAAGCAATGGATTAAAACGAATGCGGTTGTGGGTATCACGCTGCAATGTGCCCATGGGGCGCAGTGGTGACTCGACGTTTCTCATCGAATCTGATTTGAGTTCGTTGGGATACGCGGCGTCAAAACTACTCGCTATCTTGACAGGATCTAAACCCAAAAACTTAGCGTAATTAATCGCAAACCCACGAGCAAAAGCCGCTTGCGGCATCTGCGCAAAGTTCTCATCCTCTAGCGCTTGCAAATGACGCTTTAAAATAAATAACTCGGCGGCCGCCTCTTCTAAGCTTACTTGCTTATGTTTGCGGGCTTGCTGCAACATGGCACCAAATGATCCCTGAGCATTAGATTGAGTGTTTGATGATGGGGTGGTCATTTCCATGGTGCCTCTGGATTATTAAGCCAAGTCTTAAGTTGTTTTGCTTCATCGCTTAGCGGATAAGCAGATAAAAGCTGCTGTGCCAATTGCTGGCGCGTTTTTATATTGTTTTGCGCAGCGGCAAGTTTAATACCTTGTAATAGTAAACGCGGGCTAATACCCTGTCCTTTCACTAATACCAGTGTCTCATCATAAAGCCGTTGCGCCTGCTGCACACGCTGCTGTTCAAGCAATAAATCTACCAATTCAATATGCGCAATCACACTATTACGATTGCCATCGAGCGCACGTAAAAATGCTTTGGCCGCCGCAGGGTGATCATTAAGTTTAAGATAAGTACGCCCTAGATTCTCCAACGCACCAATACGACCTTCGTAACCCAATGCTGCACCTGCAATACCAAACTGCTCTGCCGCCTCACGATAGCGCTTCATCTGTGATAAATAAACGCCATAGTTATTGTTTGCTTGTTCAAAATTTTTATCAAGGGTGATTGCCTTTTTAAAATACTGATCGGCTTTTTCAAGATTGATGCGGCTACCCTCTTGCTGCAGCAAAACGCCCATCATATCATAGGCTGGCGCGTAACGGCTATCAGCAGCAAGGGCTTTTTCGAGCTGACGCTGTGCAGTATCAAGCTCTTTTTTTCGGATATATTGCGCCGCCAGTGAAGTGCGCACGCGAGCAATTTCCTGTTGGTCTAAGTTACGATTGTCATTAGGTCGCGTCGACGTTTGATAAGGGGTACCATTCAGCAAGTCGTTGTTTGGTGTGCTTTGGCAACCACTTAACATCAGCGCGCTTAACGACCCTGCAAGCAAAAGACACCGAGCGCTGTTTTTTTGAAAAACTTTATTACCCAACCGCTTCATCGTATGAGAAAAAAATGTTTGATATTTGAACTGACAAGAATTTTTAGAAGTCATCGTGGCTACCATCATAAAACTGTGAGTCAATGCGTTCGATCCTCGAGGCATCAGTTTAATAGATTTAACCCCCATAAGTACAATTTAGTTTTTATTAATTGCACGGCGCTAGGCTGTTGACAGCGACGACTACATTTTATTACCGTTGTGATGCAAAAAAGACAGCTAACGCTCAGCAGACTACTATGTTTTATTTAGAACTGATGATAGCCATTCATGTAACTTATTAATCACTCAGGCAACCATCACCCTAAACGCTTTCACGGTCTTTGATACTTTGCTGCCAAGCGGCGGAACGACGAGTTCTATCAGCGACTTGCCCCACCAACTGACCACAGGCGGCATCAATATCGTCCCCACGCGTTTGACGAATGGTACAGACAAACCCCGCCTCACTTAATATATTGCTAAAAGCATGAATACGGTTATTGCTTGATTTATCATATCCCGAATGCGGGAACGGATTAAACGGGATGAGGTTAATCTTACTTGGTAGACCGTCTAATAACGCGACCAACTGATGAGCATTCTCATTGCTATCATTGACACCATCTAGCATTACGTATTCGATGGTCACGTGCTTTTTATGGCGTGGATTGACATCATGAACGTAGTTCTTTGCAGCAGCAATCAGCTCGTTTAACGGGTATTTTTTATTTATTGGCACTAGCTCATTACGTAGCTCGTCATTGGGCGCATGTAGCGAGATGGCCAAGGCCACATCGATATCTTGCGCCAACTGATACATTTTTGGCACCACGCCCGAGGTGGATAAGGTCACGCGGCGCTTGGACAGTCCATAGCCATGATCGCTTAACATCAGCTCCATCGAGCCCACCACGGGTTTGTAGTTTAGCAATGGCTCGCCCATACCCATCATCACTACATTAGTGACGTTATTTTCCCATAGGCTATGGTCAACGTTGTCTAAACTGTCATTTTCATCGCTCATATAAGAAGCGTTAGCCACCCATAGCTGCCCGATAATCTCAGCCGCACTTAAATCGCGCTCAAAGCCCTGTTTACCCGTACTACAAAAGCTACAATCCAGCGCACAACCCACTTGTGAGGAAATACATAAAGTTTTACGACCGTTTAATTTACTATCATCTGCAGGAATTAATACCGTCTCAACCAATGAGCCGCCAGTAACTTCAAACACCCATTTACGGGTGCCATCATCGCTATATTGGCGATGAATCACTTTTGGTGGCGTGACACAAGCATTGAGCGATAATTTATCACGCAATGATTTGCTGAGATTGGTCATTTGCTCAAAATCCGTCACCCCATGCTGATAAATCCACTTAATCACCTGTGTCGCACGAAACGGCTTTTCGCCGATACTTTTAAAGTAATCAGACAGTTGCGCTTGCGGCATGCCCAATAAGTTGGTTTTGGCCTGCGCCTCGTCTACTAGCTTGATGCCATTAGTAGCCTTTGCAGGTATGTGCTGGGTTGGGGTTTGAACAGTGGACATAATAGATAACCTTTTTGTATCTTCTGATATGAGCGATACAATTATTGATATGGGCGTTGCGATGCATTCATAATGCATGAGTGCATGAGCAATCCGTTATGAACGCATTTTATCAGGCACTTGTGAATACTGAGCATTTGATAAAATCATGCTGATAAAGGATTGATAACGCAATGTAAAACTAATAATGAGGCAAGCTGTCGAAAATTTCAATCATAAATAAATCTATTATAAGAGCTAAAACGGCTTATACCATAAGATATAAGCCGTCTCGCCACACTAATTACTAATAAGCACGGCTATTCATACTAGCTGTTATTAATAAAAACTACTATTAGCGCGTACGTGCACAAACTTCATCATCATTGAAGAAGTAGCTAATTTCACGCGCTGCTGATTCTGCTGAATCTGAACCATGAACCGCGTTTTCGTCGATGCTGCTAGCAAAATCAGCACGGATAGTGCCTTTGTCTGCATCTTTTGGGTTAGTAGCGCCCATGATTTCACGATGCTTAGCGATAGCGTTTTCGCCTTCTAACACAGATACCAATACTGGGCCTGACATCATGAAAGATTTTAGGTCATTATAAAATGGACGCTCAGCATGCTCAGCGTAAAAACCACCCGCTTTTTCGTCATCAAGTTGTAGCATTTTAGCCGCAACAATTTTTAGACCCGCTTGTTCAAAACGGTCATAGATAGCACCGATGTGGTTGCCAGCAACAGCGTCAGGTTTGATGATAGACAAAGTACGTTCGTTAGCCATGAAAAGCTCCTAATAAATGATAAATTTGATAAGAAATAAAATAGTAAATACTTGGTTTTATCTTTGGTCACAATGTTGGCTGAAATGTAACCAAGTGACTCATGGTCTACCAATACGGCAACCTGAGCGCCAACACAGGATTGCTGCCTATTATAATGATTGACGCTATAAATGATAGGGTTAATTTATGACCATAGCTTGCATAAAAGTAAATCCTACAAGTTGATATTGCTACTCACCTAAGCGACTGTCTCGGCAGCTGCCCGCGTTACATTCACGCACCCGCTCGTTTAAAAAGTTAACGCGACTGGTCGTCGTGCGAGTAGCACAGCCCATATTAACAAAAAAGCCATTTTCATCATCATTATAACTACATCGATCATCACGCTCACGCAGCCAAGCCAGCTGACCACGTTTTAGCGTGGATTTTTGTTTTTTATTCAACTGTTTGCTTAATTTGTTATAAGAAGTATTGAGCTCTTTATCTGCTTGCAAATATACTTTTGTCAAGCAATATAGGCTATCAAAATCGTTGTTGGGGTTATCGCAATTTTCAGCACCCCAAGAAAGCATAGGCAGCATAAAAGTAGCGGACGTTACTATCGCTAGAGAAGTACTGCGAATAGAGCGCTTGACAGTAGTTGTTATCATTACATTTTCCTTTTTATGTATTAAAATAGTTAAAGCATCTTCTAACACATTATACTCAATTAAACCCGAATAATGTTAATAAAACCCACTTTATAGAAAAATCAAAACATCTTAAAAATGCCACAGTACTACTGGTAGCAATATTACTTCTCACTGACTGTATAGGCAAAAAACTTAAAAATGCGACAGTGCTATTGGAATGAATTTTGCGCAGCCTCTGCGTATGCAGCACGCCAGAAAAATTTATTCCAATAACGCACTAATACAGCTGTCCTAGGGCATGTCCTTATTTTAAAAATGGTTATAAAAATGACTATATTTAGAAAAATGACGCACAAAAAAACCCCAATGCTTAGCAAAGGGGTTTTAGTGTTTAGCTAAAAAACTTATTTACACATCATACGGGTCACGTAGAACGATTGTTTCTTCGCGGTCAGGGCCAGTTGAGATGATATCAACAGGGCAACCAATCAACGCTTCGATACGTTTGATATATTTTTTGGCATTTTCTGGTAGATCGTCATAATTGGTGATACCAACCGTTGACTCGCTCCAGCCTTCTAGCGTTTCGTACTTAGGCGTTACCGCTTCATAGAACTCAGCATCATGCGCGCCGGCACACTCAGTTTCAGGTAGGTTATAACCTACGCCGATTAACAGCTCTTCCAAACCATCTAATACGTCAAGTTTGGTCAAGCAGATACCTGACATAGAGTTCAATACCACAGCACGGCGTAGAGCTTCAGCGTCGAACCAACCACAACGACGTGCGCGGCCTGTCGTTGCACCGAACTCGTGACCGACTTTGGCCAAATGCGCGCCAACATCATCAAATAATTCAGTTGGGAACGGACCACTACCGACACGCGTGGTGTAAGCTTTGGTGATACCAAGGACATAATCTAAGTACAATGGGCCGATACCTGTACCCGTCGATACGCCGCCCGCTGTGACGCTTGAGCTGGTCACAAACGGATAAGTACCGTGGTCGATATCGAGTAATGTCCCTTGCGCACCTTCAAACATCAGGTTTTTGCCAGCAAGGCGAAATTGGTTCAAATCTTCAGTGACATCAGTAACCATGCCTCTGATTTCTTCTTTCCATTCTTGGCAAAGCTTAAATGTCTCATCAAAATCAATCGCGTCAACTTTATAATACTGAGTTAACTGGAAGTTATGGTATTCGATTAAGTTGCGTAGCTTCTCTTCTAAGTCATCACGGAATAAATCAGCAAGCTTGATTGCACGGCGCGCTACTTTGTCTTCATAAGCAGGACCGATGCCGCGACCCGTCGTACCGATTTTGCCACTGCCACGTTTGGCTTCGCGCGCTTGGTCTAATGCGACGTGGTATGGCATGATAAGTGGGCAGTTCGGTGAAATGCGTAGACGCTCACGTACTGGGACGTTATTGGCTTCTAATTCTTTCATCTCTTTTAGCAAGGCATCAGGTGCTAACACCACACCGTTACCGATGAAGCAGGTGACGCCTTCACGTAAAATACCTGATGGGATTAAATGTAGGACGGTGGTTTTGCCATCGACAACTAACGTGTGACCAGCATTATGTCCGCCTTGAAAGCGAGCGACTGCTGAGGCTTTTTCGGTCAGTAAATCGACGATTTTACCCTTACCTTCATCGCCCCATTGGCTACCCAAAACTACGACATTCTTACCCATGATCAATCCTTACCTTTGTCTATTGAGGTGTGTGCAATAACGGTTTAAAAACTAAAATTATGTTAAAACTACTTATCATCTAAAACAGTTATGATGTATTTACTGTGTGCTTTTAACTGAACGCGCGCTAATTTTTAAATAGCGTTTAACTGCCACTGATTATTGGCAAAGCTTAAGCGGTGCGTTGTGTTAGCTGGGCGGTCTTCGGCGTTTAACGGCATAGTGACGCGATAGCCTTGCTGACGTAAGCTTGCCACTTGTTGCAACAGTGTTTGCATCTGCTCTTGGTCCGCACTGCTTGACGCGTCATAATCAACCAGCACGACGGTTGGTGCATCAAGCTGAGTATGAGCCAGCAAGCGGCTGACATCCATACTAAAGCCAGTGGCTTCGCGTATTTGATCGCCTGCTAATTGACTGCCACTCTGCATTCCATCAAAACGCCCACCACGAACCAACGGCTGGGTTTCACTATTAATATAACCGTTGAATACAATGCCTGTGTGATAGTGATAGCCTGATAGCTCCGTCACATCGATACTTACGGCACAGTTCCATTGATCCTGTAGATGTGTTTTTAGGCGTTGTAACTCGTCAATGGCCGTCGCAATCTGAGTATCTTGCTGCGCGGTAGTGGACAGCTTCGCCAATAGATTTTCGATGTCATGACCAAAACGCGCTAGCGCATAAAAATCATCACCCATTGGCAGTGCTTGGCAAATGCGCTTAAGCTCTGGCAGGTTTTTATTGGCGTACAAATGCATCAAGCGTTCAGTGTCACCATCTGGCAACTCGGCCAATTCAGCCAAGCGCTTAAATATTGCCACATGACCCAAATCGACGTGCAATGCAGCGCTCATATTTAGCGTATTTACCATGCTAAACAACACATCTATCAGCTCAATATCGGCGGCAAGTGAGGCACAACCAAATATTTCCGCCCCCAATTGCAGCGGCGTACGTGAGCCAAAAAGACCTGATGGCAAGGTATGAATCACATCCCCAGCGTAGCAATAACGTGCAATACCTGATCCACCATGATGCGCATCGATACGCAAAATCTGTGGAGTGATATCGGCACGCAAACCCATCAATCGACCGGTTAATTGATCGATAATCTTAAAGGTTTGGCGTTTTAAATCTTCTGAGGCGTCACTCAACAATGATTCAGTAAACTCAATCATCGGCGGGCTCACCAGCTGATAGCCGTGCGTAATAAGCTGGTGAGTCAGCTGGTACCTAAGTACTTCTTGCTTATGCGCATCTTCAAACAACACATCGACAACCCCATCAGGCAACAGCCAGCTATTGGCCACGTCGCTGGCAAAGTTACTTAAGTATGGGGTGCTATTGGGAGCAGCAGCGTGGTTAACAGGCGGAGTCGCTGCTGTATTGATCGTACTTGACTGGGCAGGTTTTGCAGAATCAGAACTGACAGACACAATAAATCCTTGTTTGGCGTATCGCTTACCAAAAACGCGTTAGTGATGCGGTACTTAGATGCGGTACTTAAAGGTTATATTTACCATTGCATTGACGCCGTGCATTTTTATTTTTAACGCGCAACATCATTGACCCAATTATTTATAAACAAACTAGGTAACCGCAAAATGGTGAGTAATAAGTGTAATTTATAATAATAAGACGAGTATATTTATACGCTGATAAACGGCGATAAATAATCAAGGCACTTTATGCTTTAGTTTAGCATAGCAGGCAAGGTTCGCCTAGTGACAATTGGCCGCCATCACTATCTAATTATGCCTCATTGGTGTTAAAGATAGGCTAATTATTAGCGCATTATATCGATAATCGGTTAAGTAAGAATAATAGCACTGTTTCTGTATAATAAAGCACGTTTTTAATAAAATCATGAGCTTGGCTAGGACATACCTTAGGGCATGTCCTCGACTCAGACTCATGTTACACTAAGCCATATTTTTATCTCGGAAGCCTTATGTCATCTGATTACCACCCAAACCCAGCCATCAATCAATCAAACGTTTTGGGCACGGCCCTTGCCAGCTGCTGCTTTGACCCTATCACCGGCTATTATCGCAATGGCTTTTGTCATACTGGCAATCATGACGTCGGTCAACATACCGTTTGCGCCAAAATGACCAGTGAGTTTTTAAACTTTTCTGCCAGTCGCGGTAATGACCTTATCACCCCGCTGCCTGAATATGGGTTTGCTGGCCTTAAACCCGGTGACTACTGGTGTATTTGTGCGTTACGCTGGATTGAATCGCTAGACTTTGACATTGCCCCACAAATAAAACTGGAAGCTTGTCATGAGAGCTTGTTGAGCCTGGTCGATATTGAGACTTTAAAAAACTATGCGCTGTAGCAAAGTTATTTTAATTAGACTAAAGGAGAGGGTATGAACCAAGATGACGACTTGATTGTCGAACCGACAACTCGTATCACACCTGACTCTACTGTCGGTCTGACTGACGCAAACATGAAGGCTGAAAATTCTTATTCAGATGACCATGATAACTATGACAGTTATATTTATGGCGATACGGATGCGACGATTGAAGACACTATTGAAACGATGACTGTCTATGATCCAGACTCTGAGCGCTATGAGGATATCGATTTATCTAGTGATGGTGAAGTGGTCAATTGCTATGCTTACTCACGTAAAACCGGTGAAAAACTCGATAAGATAGCGCTCAACGATGTCAGTCGTGCCTTGAATAACAATGGTCAATTTATTTGGCTCGGTCTATATGATCCCAGCTTAAAAACCATGGTCAAAGTCAAAGAAGCGTTTGGTCTGCATGAATTGGCGATTGAAGATGCATTTGCCGACCACCAACGTGCCAAGGTTGAGAACTACGATAACGATATGGTGTTTGTGGTATTACGTACCGCCAAGCTCGAAGACAATGTCATTCGCTACGGTACCACCGCGATATTTATGGGTAAAAACTACCTGATTACCATCCGTAATGGCCCATCAAACTCCTACGCGCCAGTCCGTGAACACTGCCACCGCCGCCCAGAAAAGCTGCGTATGGGACCAATATTTGTGCTGCATGCGATTCTCGATTTTATCGTCGATAACTATATGCCGGTCACCGATCGCTTGGGCAGTTATTTACGTGAGCAAGAACGTAATATTTTTACGTATGAATTCAATAAAGAAACGCTTAGAAACTTATATGAATTAAAATCGCAATTAGTGCATATGCGCGCGGTTATTCTACCGGTACAAGATATTTGTAGCTATTTTATCAATCACGATAACAGTGACTTAATTTCACCCTTTTCTCATGCTGCCAAACCTTATTTTCGTGACGTCAATGACCATTTATTGCATTCTTTAGATGCCATCAATGGACTCAATGAGATGCTAAGCGTGGTGATGAACACCTATCTTGCTATGGTCAATATGGGGCAGAATGAAGTGGTTCGCAAACTTGCCGCTTGGGCGGGTATTTTAGCGGTACCGACGGCGATTGCGGGAATTTATGGTATGAACTTTGACTTTATGCCAGAGCTACATTGGGAATATTCCTACCTTGTTATCATGGCAGTGATTGGCTCGCTGTGTGGCTTTTTATACCTTAACTTTAAGCGCTTAGGTTGGTTATAAGGTAGTAGTTTAAACAAAAGTTATAGGTAAAAAAGGGCTGTCATGTATTTATGACAGCCCTTTTTTATTAACGGCTTATGGCTTATAAACCCGCAGCTTTTTCAGCAGCATCAACGGTCTGGCGGATCAGCGTATTGATAGTCATCGGACCCACGCCACCCGGTACTGGTGTATAAGCACTGGCAATATCTGCCACACCCTGCATTTCGATATCACCAACGCCGCCATTCTCAGTAGGATGGAAGCCTGCATCAATCACTACCGCCCCTGCTTTAATCCATTCGGCTTTAATCAGCTCAGGCACGCCCACTGCCCCAACCACGATATCAGCGCGTTTAATATGAGATGCTAAATCCTGCGTTCTTGAATGGCAAATCGTCACCGTACAGTTGGCATTTAATAGCATCATCGCCATTGGTTTACCGAGGATAGCACTACGACCGACGACGACCGCCTCCAAACCTGCCAGCTCAATATCATAATGCTCTAATAAATGCATGATACCTTGCGGGGTACATGACCCATAAGCAGACTGCTGCATCGCCATACGCCCAAAGCCCAGACAGGTCACCCCATCAACGTCTTTTCTAAGGTCAATCCTCTCAAAACAAGCGCGTTCATCGATATGCTCAGGTACTGGGTGCTGTAGTAAGATGCCATGAACGTCAGGATTGTCATTAAGCTCGTTTACCTTAGCCATCAACTGCTCTGTCGTCGTACTATGTGGCATTTCCACCTTGATAGAGCTCATACCCACCCGCTTACAGGCATTGCCTTTCATACGTACATAAGTCGCAGAGGCAGGATCTTCACCGACCAGTATCGTTGCTAAAATCGGTGTACGCCCTGTTTTAGCTTTAATAGCGTCTACACGCGTACTCAGTTGCTGTTCTATTTGTTTGGCAAGTGCTTTGCCATCCAAAACGGTGGCGGACTCTTGGGCAGTAGACGCAATAGACATAGGAACTCCAATAGAGGGTACGATAAAAAAGTAAAGACAGCGCCCGCAACTACTTGCATGCCTGTCTTATGCTTGGTCAATGTATGATTAGGGTTTATATTGTACCTGTCTGCGCCAAAAAATCCTAGCGCACAATTTGACTTCCTCCCCTCCCTAAACGGAGGGGATTCCTACCGCTAGACGCTCAAGCCCGAGCGCAAGAATGTTTTTTGCCGCATTAACATCGCGGTCATGAGTCACACCGCACTCGCAAAACCATTCTCTTATTCGCAGACCTGCTCTACCTTTCGGACTGTTTTGGCGTGAGCCGCAACACGAACAAGTTTGGGTGGTGTAGTGCTCATTAACCTCAGCATAGTGACAACCTGCGTACTCGCATTTATAGGTCAGTTGCCGCTTAATTTCAAACCAACCTGCGTCATAGACAGACTTAGCTAGTTTGCTTGAGGTAAATGATTTTGATTGAAGCTTGCCAACGATAATCATATTATTATCTTTGACAAGTTTGGTGGTGAATTTATGAATTAAGTCTTGGCGCGTGTTCTTAATCTTGGCGTGAATCGCTTTAACGCGCTTTTTGTTCTTAGCCCGCTGAACAAGCCCTAATTTTGAGGTGTATTTATGGGTCAGTTTGGTGGCTAAGACCTCGCCATTACTAGCGGTTGCTGATTCCTTGCATCCCAAGTCGATACCAGTCTGATTAACACCGCAAATTGTTTTTGGATGTTCTTTAACGGTGATACAGGCATACCAAAGACCGCGACTATCCTGCACAAGCTCACAAGTATTGATGGTGTAGAGAGCTAGGTTATAGCTGTCCCACACGTCAATGGTCAGCTTCTTGCCTTTGGCTAAGCTAAATTGAATGGTGGATTTTAGGGTTTTCTTTCCTGCTTTTTTGACCCCTAGATATTTTATCGCTGTTTTTTTAAAAGGAATCCAGCCCAAACTTTTACGCTTGGTTTTAGGGTTATTTGTGCGCCAATTTAACTTGGCTTTTTTAAATTGCTTGCGGCTCTTGGCATGGGTTTCAGTGATGGCTTGTAAGGTTTGGCTATGCAGATTTAGCAGCTCACCACTACCTTTTACATAAGTTGCAATATCATACGCTGAGAAAAAATGACCCGTGCGCTGCAAGTGCGTAAAACTCAAATCATTCACATAGTTCCACACAAAATTAACCGCACCAGCCAATTTGTTTAATTGGTTAGCGTGTTTATCTTTGATGCGTAACTTGAGTGTTTTCATGGTTTTATTGTGGCTCAGTCACCTTAGTAGTCAAGCAGAATTTAGTATTATTTATGCCTTACATCCACCCCATAGAAGAACCTGGTTTTACGGCACTTTTTGATAAATGCAGTAAAAAAACTCATAAAAAATCGGCCTATTAGCAACCAATAGATCAGTTTCTAGGTTTTAAGCGTGTTAAACAGTCAAGCAAATTATACTCTAATAAGTTTGTAGCTCGATGCCTACACCTACGCCGACATCAGTCGCCTGGATATCTGAATCTACTGCCCAAATTCGGCTAGAGATGAGCGCTTTGGGGTTGTATTGATGCTCCCAAGCGACATCGATGCCAGTCAGCTTGTCTGACTTAGGAAAAGCAAGATTAAATGACTGACTTGATTGATTTACCTTGGCATGCTGCACTTTTGCATTGATAAAGTTACGGTTATCCAGCCATAATCGACCACCAACCGCTACACTCTCCGCATTGCCGCCCAGTGCATAGCCTAATGGATAGCCTTGCTGATAATAACCGTCAGTATAAATACTATGATTATAAGAGCCACCACGAAATACTTCACCACTACTACGAGTATCAGTATACTCGGCATAAAGCTGGTACGGCTTACCATAAGCATCAGCAGCATAATCAACGCCGGCTAGATACATATTTTTAGATGGCAAACCGCCTGCTTCGTCTTCACCAATATATGTAGCATAAACACCAGCCGGTACATCAATCAATGGCGCTAAATTCAAACGTGCATCAAAGCCACCCAGCTGATTAGCAGGATCTTCTTTTCCAGTATCACCATTATCCTTGGTTCCTAATATTGCATCTTTAAATGAATCAAAACTCTCTGGGCGGCCTTCTCCGCCCCACATAAAGGTACGAGAAGCACCAACCTCTAACCACGGCCATGGGCTAGCAGTCAGTCGTGCGCCAAATAGCTTAGTATCTGGAACTGCCTCATAGTCTTCTAACTGACCGGCAAATAGCTGATACTGCCAAGGTCCGACCCAAGAGAGATAGTTTGAAGTAGGCGCGCTTTGTTGATCACGCTGCATAGTAAAGCCAGTGACTGGTAAGCTTGCATCGCCTCGAATCAAGCTACCATCATGTCCCGGCCCCCACCACGTTGGGATTTTACCAGCGATTAACCACTGATTGGCTGCGTTACCCGCAAGATACGAGCCTTCAAAGCTAACATCGGAGCCGTCATCAATAAGTTTATCGTTCTTTACGTTAGCTTGTAGATTAAACTCCCACTCCGCTTCGCTAAGCGATACACCAACGCTTGCTTGCTGACCAGCAAGTTGATTATCGCTAAATTTTTGCGGTAGCTGATCTCTATCGGTTTGGATATGCAATGCTGCCGAGCCTTTTACCACTGAGTCACGATTCTGATCCAATCGTGTTTGTACTGACTGTAATATCTGCTGCTGCGCTGGCGTTTGAGCATTAGCGGCATTTACAGCACGTTTTATCTCGTTAGCAGTCAACGGCCAAGTGCTGGTACTAATCTGCGTGACCCCTTGATTATTAAGCCAGTCTAGATCCGCTTTGAGTTTTAAATCATTCATATATAGGTTCTGCGCAGATGCTAGCATCGACACTGTTGATAGCACACCAAAACCCAATAAAATGCTTAGCTTCTTGTACATGATTAAATACTCTTTGATTATCAGGTGTTAATTATGAATACTGTCAGTTTAAAATAAATACGTCCAAAATAGCGTTCTGCTGGGATAGTTTTTCCTCGCTTGCTGTGCGCTTTGCACTCCAGAGGCTGAAAAACTTATGTTTTAAACGAAAGTATTCCAGTCCCGCTGTATCGCTTTTATACTGAACTCACTATATAGTAACGTGCTATTGGTTATGCATGCTAGCAAATACGCTATCAATCGCCTGTACTGTTTGCTCAATCTCTCTATTAGTCAGAGTAGGATGTACTAAAAACATCACGCTAGTTTCACCTAACTGTCTGGCTATTGGCATTCTAGTTTCAGGACGTAAGCCTGTATTATCAAATGCTTTTTCCAGATACACTTCAGAAGCTGATCCTGAAAAACAAGGCACGCCTAGCTCATTAATGGCTTGAATAATGCGATCTCGTGACCAGTCGCTAGGTAAGTTATCTGCTTGCACATAAATATAAAGCTTATAATAGGCATGTTTAGAACCTGCAAACTGCGGTGACGCTTCTAACCTTGGTACAGAAAGATAGCCTTTTGCTTCCCATTGGGCACACGCGTCTAATATAGTTTGAGCGTTTGCCGTACGTTTGGCGGTCCAATCAGGCATTCTCGTTAGTTGAATACGTCCGATTACTGCCTGCATCTCAGTCATGCGCCAGTTAGTACCGAAGCTTTCATGTAACCAGCGATAGCCGGGTGGATGCTCGGTTTCATAGACAGCAGCGTAGCTTTTGCCATGGTCTTTATACGCCCACATCTTGCGCCATAGCTGCTCATCATTGGTAGTGACCATACCGCCCTCACCGCCTGTGGTCATAATCTTATCTTGGCAAAAGCTCCAAGCACCGATATGCCCAATACTACCAACGCTACGCCCTTGATATGTAGCACCATGCGCCTGTGCACAGTCCTCAATGACATATAGGTCATGCTTATCTGCCAGTGCCATGATGCCATCCATATCACAAGGCCAGCCTGCCAAATGTACACAGACGATAGCTTTGGTCTTATCCGTCAGTACTGCGGCGATGGTTTCAGGGGTGATATTACCCGTTGCTTCATCAACCTCGGCAAAAACAGGCGTTGCGCCAATATTAACCACCGATGAGATACTAGCAATAAAGGTACGCGGCGTGACGATTACTTCGTCACCTGCGCCAATACCTAATGCTTGCAAGGCAACATCTAATGCCAACGTGCCATTACCCATGGCAATAGCATATTTGCTATCAGCCCATTCCGAAAATTCAGTCTCAAACTGGCGACATTCTTGGCCTGTCCAGTAATTTATCTTATTGGATAACAATACTTGACTGACGGCATCGGCCTCTTCTTGAGTAAAACTTGGCCAAGGGGAGAATGGGGTGTTTAGCATAGTAGAAATGATTACCTCTTATCTTATAAGAACTGATTTTATTTATAAAGACACAATATAGGAACTAAGAACCAAGCTTATTCATCATAATAATTCTGAAGTATATAAGGTCTCTTTCCGCTTCTTTGAGCTGGGATTTCATCCACAAATTCAATATTAATAAGAGCTTCAGAACCTAATATATTTTGATAAACATTAATTATATAAGATTTGTCTATAGGTTTATCGATAATAACTTTCAATAAATACTCTACTTTTCCTTCTTGAGAAAACTGAAACTGAATAATATCTTTAGATTCTCTTAATGCTCCATTGATTGAAAAAGAAGATATTTCTTTTCCATTAATATCACGTATTGTAGCGAGCCTTCTCCCTTCAACACTTTCAATTTTAGTTACCATCCCATTAGTAACTTCAAAAGGTTTAGCCAAATCGCCTGTATCGTATCGTAAAATAGGCATAGAATGATTGAAAAGGTCAGTAACAACAATACGCCCAAGCTCACCAATGGAAACGTCTTTATTGCTATCTAATGCTAATATCTCAATAAGGTAGTTTGATTGATTTAACCAAAAAAAATCACCGGACAGATCCTGGTTAGCAAGTACACCAAACTCTTCAGATGAGTATCGACTAGCGGGTGGGCAATTAAAGCTTTTTTCTATTTGAATGCGCATATCATCAGTTAGCACTTCTGATATAGTGATAACACCATCCATTGGAAAAACGATATTATTCTTTGATAAATAGAAAGCTAATCTTGAAATAGCTGATGGATAACCTATAAGTATCATAACGTTTTGTTTTTTTAGCCTTTTAACAGCCTCTTTACACCATTTATCATCAAGTTTATCTACGGTTATCATTACCTGATTTTGGATTACTTGAGATATTTTACTTTTCTTTTTTGAGACAATGTATGCATGTTTAGAACCAAGATCAAAATTACTTTTTCTACCAAAGTAGTATACCTCTGAAATCATTTTCTGACGCTTTTCAGGATTTAAATAGAAGGTAAAAGGAGTACCATAAGAGCCACTCGTAGTTACTTTGTGCAAAGAGTCGATACATTCTTTATAAGGAGCAGATATAAAGTCATCGTAATTTCTCTTAATTACAGACTTATCTAATACAGGGTAGTCTTTAAAGTCATTATATTTCTTATAAGTATTATAATAAAGAGTGTTCTTTATAGCATACTGCGTAATAGCTTCCACTCGTGAGCTCTGAGCGGGGAAAACATGGTTGAATTGGCTTGTTAGATCGGCCAAGTTTTCGCGTAACGTACCATTTTTTAGTTGGTCTTTGGTTATGTATACTAGTTTTCTAAGATTCATTTAATGTTCCTATAATTTCGGTTTTGCAGGTACGCCAACAACGGTAGTATTTGATAAAACATCTTTAACCACAGCCGCTCCTGCACCTACAACAGCATCAGAGCCTATGGTTATAAGCTGACGTACGCTTGACCCCACGCCAATCCAAGCACGATTATTTACTTCTGTCCCACCTGCTAAGCGAGCACCAGGGCAAATATGCACAGCATCCCCAATAGTGCAGTCATGACCGACACTACTACAAGTGTTTATAATAACGCCTGAACCGATATTACAATCAGGATTAATAACTGCGCCAGCGACTACTACTGACCCAGGTCCAACATTAGAGTATTTACTTATAACTGCGGAAGGATGTATCAGTGTGATAACTTTTGCTTTAGCCTCTTGTAATTGCTTAAGTTTTTTTTGTCTTATATCATTATTACCAATCGCAACAATAACTCCGTCATAACGTTTTAAGCTATCAAGAAGTTTTTGTGTGTTCCCAATAACTTGCCATGCCCCATTATTTTTTTTCTCAGGCCACGCATCATCAAAGAAAAAGATATTTTCCCAACCGGTGAGCTCTGCAATTTCTGCCAAAACCTTTCCATGTCCACTAGCTCCTAATATGGCTAACATCAATCTATACTGCCCGTAAATCTAGTCATAGTGACACTTTCGTTCGAATTCACCCCTTCTTTGATAACTACCTTTTTTAGAGTCATAAAAATAATCTTCAAATCAAGCAGTAAGCTTTGGTTCTCTACATACCATGTATCTAACTTAAACTTATCTTCCCAACTAATCGTATTGCGACCATTTATTTGCGCCCAACCTGTAACACCAGGGCGCACATTATGTCGGCGTGCTTGTTCTTCATTATAGAGTGGCAGGTAATCCAAGAGTAAAGGGCGAGGGCCGACTAAGCTCATCTCACCCTTAAGTACATTCCATAGCTCTGGTAGCTCATCCAAACTTGTAGATCGTAAGAAATTTCCAAATTTTGTATGCCTTTGCTCGTTAGGTAATGGGTTTCCTTGTTCATCAAACGCATTAAGCATGGTACGGAATTTAACCATCTCAAAAGGCTCACCATTTAACCCAGGTCGAGTTTGTTTAAATAAAACGGGTGAGCCTAGGTTTTGACTAACTTTATAAGCCGTGATGGCATATACCGGGGATAAAGCAACTAAAGCAGTAGTCGCGGCAGTGATATCAAAGAGTCTTTTTATCATAAAATATCCATTTCTTTTAGCATGGTTCGGTTGACAGCATGTACATCGAATTTGTCTTCTACCAACTGTCGTGAGGCGGCACCCATTTGTACAATAAGCTGTGGAGTAACAATATAGCGCTCCATCGCAGCGGCCAGTTCGTTTACAGTTTTGACAGGAACAAGATAGCCGTTATAGCCATTGATGACGGTCTCACGGCAGCCTGGCGCATCGGTAGTAATAATTGGTCGCCCCATTGCCATGGCTTCTAGTACTGTGCGTGGTGTACCTTCACGATAGGAAGGCAATACATAAATAGAGCTCGCTGCAATAGCAGGTCTTACATCTCTGACTTTACCCCAATAATTAAATAGTTCTTCCTCAAGCCAACTATCTAGCTCATTTTGGCTAATTGCACTAGGGTTTGAATCAATAGGTCCAACCAAATCAAACTGTGCTTGCGGGTATTTGGCTTTGATCAGTCGAGCCGCTTGGGCATACTCTCTTACCCCTTTATCTCCTAATAAACGAGCTATAAGTAAGAACTTAGGTAGTGGTTTATCATCTGAAACAGGAAAAGGCTGTACGCTATATTCTGATAAATCGACCCCTGAACCATTGACGATTGTACTTGATGCCGTAGGCTGTATGATACTCATAGACTTAAATAAAGCTTCATCATCAGGATTCTGAAAAAACACTTTATGCGTCGATGCTAGCGCTACGGAATAAAGCTTATGCATGATTTTTTGTATGTTAGACTTTTTATAACCTTGCTCGTCCGCTCCTTGAAAGGCATAACCTAGACCTGTGATCAAAGCAAAACGATGTGGTACTCGCGCCATTTTAGCAGCTAATAATCCATAGATTACAGGTTTGATAGTATAGCCTAGCATATAATCAGGTTTAATCGCTTTCATCAGACGATATAATGCTAAAAAAGTCTTTGCATCTACTGCAGGATTAGTTCCGGTACGCTGCATTGGGATATTATGTACAGTATAACCTAATAGACTGAGCTGCTCTAAAAGAGCAGGATATTGTTCAAATTCGGGAGCAGCAATATGAATTTCATAGCCACTATTATTAATAGCTTTAATCAATTCACCACGAAACTTGACTATTGAGACTGGATGACTAGCTATTATTAAGAATTTCATTATTAGTTTTTTTCCTTACTAATCTACTGTTGCTATAAGATTGGATAAATAAATATATTAATACAGGAACAAACATCCATTTCTGGCGAGCTGCTATACCTAAGTTTTTGAGACCAAATGAAAGCATAACACATGTTATTATGACGTATAAAGACAGCCATAAATTCTCATTCATAAAAAAAGACTTTAAAGATCCTTTAGTTTTAAAAATCAAATAACTAAAGAAAAATAGTAAATATGTATTTTCCACACTCGCTATTAATGAAATTAAATTATGTGCTTCAAACGGAAAAGGTCTGAAAATGTACGAAAAAATTTTAACTGGCAAACTCATTGAAGATGTGTTTATTGAAGAGCCACCTCCCATATTAAGATCCTCACGCGACTCATAATAATCATCTACGCCTGAAACTGAAACATCTTCTATGCCTGTATATTCCTGTACAAAACCTAAAGACGAAAAAACAATACCACCTATTATTGGTAGAACGGATAGTTTAATCAAGATATTCGACTTAGACTGAATTACAAAATATGCAACAAAAGAGATTAAAATTACAAAAGCAATATGAGGTCTAACCATAAACATTAAAAATATAGATATAAGATATAGGATCTGCTTGCTTTTCTTGTTTTTTGTAGCATAAATTAATAGGCATACTGAAAAAAAGGAAATAGCATCTTTACCTATTCCTGAGCTCCAATAACTTATAGATGGCATTAACAAAATTAAATACCAGTACCATTTTAGCTTTATAAGATAGTCTTTAAGAGCTAAATAAAGTAAAACAAGCCCAAATGTACCTATTATATTAAAAAACAAGGTAGTATTTAAATAACTAAAGTCAAGAAGCTTAGATATAGGGTATGTTATAAATGTAATAAATCTAGAGCCTGGAAAAAACTCTATATTAGTACCTCTTATAGAGTTAATATAGTAAGTTGCTGCGTCTGAGCTTCCACCATTTGAAGTCAAAAAAACAAAAGTAATTGAAAATATGGTGTGCCATAAAAACAAAATACTTACTATCTTTATATTTTTCTTTTCTCTTACTCCTATAGCAAAGATAGTATAATAGCTAGCAATTAGCATAATGATTGTAATCATATTTTGGCTAGTACTATAGTCATTCATACTTATTTACCTAGTAAATTTTTAACCATCCTGAATTTTCCACTCTTTTCTCTAGGAATAGATTCCACATATTCAATATTATAACTAAACTTACTGCCAAACAAATCTTTTAATGCTTTTATTAAATTAGTTTCAGAGCATTGATTGTACTTTTTAGCATCTCTTACAACTTTAATTTGCAATATACTTATTTCATTTTGAACAACTTGCATCTCTATTAAACCAAATACATTCTTTGTATATAATGTAAGAAGATTTGAATTTACTTTCCCTTTATCTGGAGAAAGAATATAATCATTTAACCTTCCTTCAATTTTATCTACTAAAGGAAATATGGATCCGCAAATACATTTTTTATTAGTGTTTGCAAGCTTTATAATATCTCCAATTCGATACCTAACTAAAGGGGTTCCTTTAGTAGTAAAAGAAGTAATAAGAATCTCTCCTTCTGAACAAGGTTGCATGTTTCCATCTACTACTTCGAAAATCCCTGATAAAGGATGTATATGCAAACCACCTTTTTTACACTCTAGAATAAACGGTGCGCCCTCTGAAGAAGCGTATTGATCAATAACTTGACAACCAAAAACATTAGTAATGACTTCTTTATGCTTTGGCAGTACTGTTTCTGCTGTAGGGAAAAAGACTTTTACCTTATGTTTAAGCTTTAACCCTCGCCTTTCAGCCATTTCACAAACCTCATACACACTAGAAGGAAACCCCACAATATATTCAGGTTTAAACTTTTCAAGTGAATACCAATATAAATCAAAATTTTTCTGACTTATATGAAAAGTAGAGTAAAAACGGATATTATTTATAAAATCATAATGTGAGCATACTTTATTGCTTATATCTTTTTCCGTGATAAGGTTTTTCCCAGAAAACCATGCTGCTTTCTTACCAAGCCTATACCCATATTGACTTCTAAAGCTATCTAAAATGGCGTGGCGTTCTTGCACATCGTTTTTAGTATATACAACTTTCATTGAAGTGCCTGTAGTACCACCAGTAAAGCTTAGGAGGCCATCTTTTTCCTCAATCGTTTTAATACTATCAAGATTATTGATAATATCCTTCTTCTCTAGTACAGGTACCTCTTTCAAATCTTGAAAATCATAGTTTTTATACCAAGTTGATTTCTCACTCACGTATTTGAAAAATTCATTCTTTTTTTTATTAACTTCATTTAAAAGCTCCTGTTCACTTAAGTTATCTAAATTACTATAATATTTCTTAAAATAATCATATTGACCACTTTGACGTTTTTTATACTTATATGTATTAAATAATGTAATTGCAATATTTTGTAAGAAGTGTGGAGAGCACTTAAAAACTATTTCTTTCGCATTCATATACTTAAATCCTTAAGGAGTTATTATCACTACTTAATATTTATAAACAATTATAATAGCTGCATCTGCTGAGAGGTGAGGAGTAATTTAACTAATATTTAAATAAACTACAAGCTGAACAATTAAATTCAAAGTGGACTGAAGATCAGATGAGAGATCATCAATGCAGTCTGAATCAACGTTATAAAATATATTTTTTTAATGAAAATACCTAGCCTTATTGAAGATATTACATAATAAACAAAGTATATAAAAAAGTTCACTATACAAAAATACTCTATGGAACGTGATAAGTTATAATGATGACCTACGACTAAAGTAGCTACTCCAGATGAAAAAAGCATAATATTAAAGTAAAAGTTTATTTCTTGTTTATTAGTATAATTATAATAAACAGAAAATGATTTAGAAACTATACTTAGATTCATCCAAGGTGCGATTATCAGCATGAAAGCTCCAATACCTCTCCAACTGCTAGGAAAAAAGATATCTGCAAAGAAATATCCGAATATAGAGATTAGTAGGATTGGTATGCTACCAAATAAAACAGTTTTATTTATTATATTCTCTGTCAAGTCTTTGACTTTAGTATTATTATTTTCTATTTTACCAATCTCAGAAAGGTACAGGCTTTTTAAATTCTCACCTATCAGACCAACTGGTGCAGCCATTATTCTAGTACATAACATAAATATGCCTGCTTGAGCTCCGTAGAAGATACCCATTAAAATAATAGGAGCATGTTGACTGGCATTAAGAAACAATGATTCTAACGTAGAAAATAAGGGGTATTTTTTAAATACATAAAAATTATACTTACTAAGCTTCCAGTTAGGCTTAACATTTCTTCTTCTAAATACTTTTAAAAGTCTAAAAAACCCTGCATTAAAGTTGAAAAAATTCCCAACAGGTAATCCATATTTTGTGTAGCCTAAAAAACCTAACAATGTATGAATAATTCCACCTATAGTTGACTGACTTACTCTTGAGACAGCAATCTCTGTAAAGGCTTCTTCCCTTAATGCCCAATGTAATAAAATATTATAGAGCCCTACAAAAAAAATTGTGGCAGCACCAATTAGAATATAATATAAATAATTACTAAAAAATAAAAGGGATATGAAATATGATGTTATAAAAAAAACAATCGATAGAACTGTTGTTATTAATATACTCAAGTACACCAAGCTAACTGCATCTTCATTTTTTTTTACTAATGGGATTGCCAACTCATACTTTAACGTAATGACTCCTCCTAATATAGTTACTAAACCTACAAAAATGGAATAGTTTTTATAATCTATCGGTGAGTAAAAAAAAGTTAGAAGATATACAAATAATAGTGATATTATTTGCGCTAAACCTGTCCCTGTTAGTAAAGTAATTAATTTTTTTGCAAAAACACTCTTCATTTGTGTATGCCTAAATTTTTATATTAATTTAAATTACTAATATACCAAGGCATAGCTTTTTCAATACCCTGAACAATATCAAACTTTGGCTCATAGCCAAGTGCATTCTGAATTTTACTAATATCAGCCTGACTGTGACGCACGTCTCCTGCTCTAAAATCTCGATAGACTGGTTCTTGAGTGTAGCTAACTCCGTTAGCACTTAAATGTTCTTTCAGTGCTGAAAACAGTGTATTAAGAGTAGTACGACCACCAACAGCCACATTATATACTTGGTTCTTAGCTTCTTCGGTAGCAGTTGCTGCCAAAATATTAGCCTGTACGGCATTCTCAATAAAGTTAAAGTCACGACTGGTATCGCCATCACCATTAATGAACACCTCATCACCTGCGATCATAGCAGCCGTCCACTTGGGTATTACCGCTGCATAGGCACCATCTGGTGTTTGGCGTTTACCAAAGATATTGAAATAACGCAAACCGATCGTCTTAAAACCATAAGTACGTGAGAATACATCTGCGTATAGCTCATTGACATATTTAGTCACTGCATAGGGTGATAATGGATTGCCAATAGCATCCTCGACTTTTGGCAATGCTGGATGATCGCCATACGTTGAGCTACTCGCGGCATAGGTAAAGCTAGCTACCTGAGCATCACGAGCTGCTACAAGCATATTCAAGTAGCCTGAGATATTTGTATCATTGGTATTAATGGGATCAGCGATAGAACGCGGCACCGAACCTAGTGCTGCTTGATGCAGTACGTAGTCTACGCCTATACATGCTGCCTGACAGTCATCTGGATTACGAATATCACCTTCTATAAAGGTAAAGTTCTGCCACTGATCTTTGCTTACCAACCCCTGTACTTCATCTAGATTATGCTGAAAACCAGTCGCGAAGTTATCTAGGCCTACTACTTTTTGATTTAGTAATAGTAAAGTTTCAAGTAAATTAGAACCAATGAATCCCGCTACCCCAGTAATCAGCCAGGTCTTTGGTTCATTAATTAGTACTTTTTGAACTTTTTTATATGCAGTTAACGTCATAACCATTACTTTCCGTATCTTTTATAAATTTATAAGCGGATATCAGTGTCTTCTTTAGTGAAAACATACTTTAAATCGTAAAGCACGTGTTCATTCTTTCCAAATGCTCTAATCTGCTCTACACCCATATCGACGAACTCATTATGCGCGACCGCTAAGATGATACCATCATAGTTATTTACAGCGGGCTTGCTGATAGGCGTCACATTATATTCACGCTCAGCTTCTGCTTTATCTACCCAAGGGTCATAGACCTCGACCTCGATATTATATTCTTCTAGCTCATTGACAATATCGATGACCTTTGTATTACGTACATCGGGGCAGTTTTCTTTGAAACTCAGCCCTAAGACCAAAACTTTTGACCCTTCAACTTGAATACGCTTTTTAATCATTGTTTTAACCAGTTGCGTGACCACATACTCACCCATGCTGTCATTCAAGCGACGACCAGCCAATATAATCTCTGGGTTATAGCCAATCGCTTGCGCTTTATGTGTCAAGTAATAAGGGTCTACACCGATGCAATGACCACCGACGAGGCCTGGACGAAACGGTAAAAAGTTCCACTTGGTGCCAGCCGCTTCTAAGACTGCTTGGGTATCGATACCCATTTTATTAAAGATAACGGCTAACTCATTAATTAAGGCAATATTGACATCTCTTTGGGTGTTTTCAATCACCTTTGCCGCTTCCGCTACTTTAATGCTTGCTGCTTTATGAGTGCCGGCAGTAATAATTAAATTGTATACTTCATCCACAAAATCAGCGACTTCAGGTGTTGAGCCTGCCGTTACTTTTAAAATATTGGTAACACGGTGTTCTTTGTCACCCGGGTTAATACGTTCAGGACTATAACCAGCATAAAAGTCTTGATTGAAGGTTAATCCAGAAACTTTCTCTAACACCGGAATACAAACTTCTTCTGTGGCCCCAGGGTAAACGGTCGATTCATAAACCACAATATCGTCTTTTTTAAGTAGACTACCGATAGCTTCTGAGGCTTTAATCAAAGGAGTAAGGTCAGGTTGCTTATAATCATCAATAGGCGTTGGAACAGTGACGATAAAGAAGTTGCAGTCCTTGAGCGCCTGAATATCTGAGCTATAGCTTAAGTGCGTCGCTTGTGCTAACTCATCATCGCTAACCTCTAAGGTATGATCAGTCCCAGCAATCAGTGCTGAGATACGCTCAGCATTAATATCAAAGCCAACCACTAAATGCTGTTTGCCAAACTCAACCGCCAGCGGCAAACCTACATACCCAAGCCCAATGACTGCTATTTTTATATTGTTAAGATCCAACATAGTATTCCTTTATTAACTTAACTAATTTTTCTTTAAAACATAGTTGTTGATTTATACATTAGGCGCTATGCAGATTCTGAATCTGCTTGACGGCTTTTTTGAAGATCTTTTTGATGGCCGTTTTGAAGATCGTCTTGAGAGCTGTCTTGAGTGCCTTCTTGATAACCCTCTACAAAGTATTTAAACTGCTGCTTTAGCCAAGGAACATCAAACTGTTTCTGCTTTTCAGTAAACTCAAATAATACCGACTCAAGCTCATCTAACGGAAAGCTATGCTCTATGGCTTGCATGATTAATGGATGATCGGTGGATTCAATATTATCCTCACCAATGATCAGCTCTTCATAGAGCTTTTCTCCTGCTCTAAGCCCCGTAAAGATAACCTCGATGTCGCCATCAGGATGTGTGCTATCCTTAACATCAAAACCGCTTAAATGAATCATTCGGTGCGCCAAATCAACGATTTTGACCGGCTCACCCATATTAAGCACAAACACCTCACCACCTGCGGCCATCGCCCCTGCTTGAATAACCAAGTTTGCCGCCTCTGGAATCGTCATAAAATAACGAGTTACATCGGGATGGGTGACGGTGATTGGCTTACCTTGGGCTATCTGCTTGGTAAATAACGGTACCACTGAGCCTGATGAACCTAGGACATTACCAAAGCGCACCATACTGATAAGCGTATGATTATTATTTGGATTATTTTTTTGGCTTAGACTTTGACAGACCAATTCTGCTAAACGCTTAGAAGCGCCCATTACATTGGTAGGTCTTACCGCCTTATCAGTAGAGATAAGGACAAAAGTCTCCACATGGGCTTTAATAGCCGCTTGCGCACAGTGATATGTACCCTTGCTGTTATTGATAACACCTTCAAAAGGATTGTGCTCTACCATGGGCACATGTTTATAGGCCGCTGCGTGATAAACGGTCTGTATGTCATATAGTTTAAATATTCTAAAAAGGTTGGACTCATTGGTGACGTTACCGATGACGGCGACAATCTCAATATTTTTATAAGCAGGAGTATTGGCTTGTTTTATAGTAAGCTCTTGATGAATGCTATAAAGCGCAAACTCAGACAGCTCATAGAGCACGATACATTTTGGTTGGTTTTTGATCACTTGACGGCATAGCTCGCTACCGATAGAGCCGCCTGCGCCAGTCACTAATACACATTTGCCACTGATATTTTTCTGTAATAAGTATGTATCGGGTTCGACCGTTTGTCGATCTAATACATCTAGAATATCTACCTTACGCATACTGCTAACGGTTACTTTTTCGTCAGCGATCTCTTCCAAACTCGGCAACTCTTTAATTTTTATAGCTATACCAGATAAGCTGTCAATAATCTGCCTTTTTTGAGCGCGACTGATAGAAGGAATCGCTAAAAAAACCTGGGCGACATCGAGCTCTTCTACTAAGCTCATTAACTCATGCGCAGGATAAATCTTTTTACCCTGTAAATAGGCACCAACGAGCTGTGGATCATCATCGACATATGCCACCACATTGTATTTATGCGAGTTCCTTAACCCCTCTAATAAGTCCTTACCCGCCTCGCCTGCACCATAAATAACAACATTATCGTAACCTTCTTCATCTCTTAGGCGCTGCTGACCGTTACCGCGCCAACGTGTCAATAGCTCACGGATGATCAGCCTGCTATTCCACAAAGCAATAAAAAAGAAGAACATAAATATGATCGGAACGGAGCGCGGTATGTCCTCTAAAGGATTGAGATAGATAACAATTTCATAAATAACAATAAGGACAAAAAACAACTGCGCCACACTGCCCATGACGGTATCGAGAAAGCCTCTTGCCACCCCTTTATAGAAGCCGATAAGATACAAGCCGATAATAGGAAGCACCGCATAAGCCAACAATATCGCCGGACTAATCTCATGGGCGATATGACCATAGCGTAAAGACAAGGCTAAAAACAGACAGACGGCTGACATCACAAGGTCGGCACTAAGCAGCACCACACGCTTGACAGCACGCGGAAGCGATAGAAAATACTCAGCGATATGTGCTAACCATCCATTGTTATCGTTCAACGATTGATAATCGCTTTTGGTTTTTGACTCTAGCAAGATAACCACCAATTACTTAAAATTATAAGACAAGACAATATAAAACAAGACAATATAAGACAAAGCCGCAAAAAGTTTACGACTGCTTATTTCCATAGGCATAGCTATAGTGATAACTATATTTGCTCATGAGGCCTTGTTGTACATCATTGAGGATAATACCATCTACCTGTACATTGGCTTTATTCATCTGCTTGACGGCATATGCCACTTGCCCTTCTATCGACTGGTCGTAGCGCGTCACCATTAACACTTTATCAGCGTAATGCGACATAATCATCGCATCCGAAGCGGCTAATATGGGCGGTGAGTCAATGACAATATAATCGTAGTGCTCATTGAGCTCCGTCATCATTTGCTCAAACTTATCACCTGATAGCAGCGAGGATGGGTTGTGCGGGTGCTGCCCACGTGGGATAAAATCAATATTATCCATAGTAGTCGGATGTATAACCGTTGTTAATGCTATCTGTTGCGCTAAGTAATCCCCTAGCCCATTATCTTGAGTCATATTAAACATCTTATGCAGCTCACCTAAGCGCATATCCGCATCTATAATCAATACCTTCTTATCCAGTTGCGAGAATACCTCAGTCAAGTTAGAAGAGATAAAGGACTTACCCACCCCAGGACTCTCACCAGCAATCAAGATGACTTTAGCTCGTTGACCAACTTTGCCTACTGTTGTCATACCAAACATTAGATTGGTTCTTAAGCTCTTAATGGCCTCATAGCTCAAACTATTGTTATCAGCATGAGCTAATAGACGATTTTGAGATTTTTTATTCTTACGTAACCGTGTCAGCAGTGCCGAGCGCGGAATGGTGGCGATGACTGGTATGCCTGTCTTCATCTCTAAGCGCTCAGGATCTTTAACCACGTTTCTAAGCATGTTTTTCAGTAGCACTAACATCGTGCCTAGCATCGCTCCTAAAAGCATGGCCAATATCATAATTTGCAGTTTCTTGGGCGCAATCGCTCTAAAGGTACTAATAGGCAAATCAATAACACGGGCAAAACCAATTTGACCAGCCTTGACGATTTTTAATTGCTCATAATTTTTAAGCAAGGTTAGATAGATCTCTCTATTGATGGTGGTATCAGCTGATAGTTGTAAAAACTCTCTTTGTATCTCTGGCAGACCGGCAATGGTATTATCTATTTCTTGCTTCCTAGCATTAAGTACGGCCAGTTGATCATTGATTTGCACCACCAACGGATGCTCATCGGTATAGTAAGTGGTTAGATCCGCTTTTTTTAACTTAAGCTCGTTAAGCTGGACATCGATTTGTGAGTTTTCACCTAATAAAAGTTCGGCTTCTTTACCCACATCGATGGTGCCATATTTTTTACGGAAATCATTAAATATCGCTTCAGAATCTTCCAGCTTTTTCTTTAATGTTGGAATTTGAGTTTCCATAAAGGCAATAGTTTTCGTCGTTTCTTCAGAGCCACGAGACTGGTTTTGATCAATATAAGATAAGACAATACGTTTTAAGATCAAACTGGTTTGCTGCTGATTTGCCCCGGTCATAGACAGCTGAATAATACCGGTTTGCTTACCTTTTTCAACGACTGATAGCGCACTATTTACTCGATCGGTAGTTGTTTGCAGCGATTGTTTGGTGATATTAACTGCATACCCATCAGCTGGGAGATCGTTGACGGTGATATGAATCTGACCGTCCGTGCCTCTAAATTGATGCGCCTTACCAAGCTGACCTTTAAAGTCATCAAAGCCATTGCTTAATACGAATCCTGTTGCAGAGCGCGTTAGAGTAAATGACTGATTCAAGTAGTTTTGTGAAACGTTGAACTGGCTAACCTCTACTTCACCATCCTCAGTTTTAAGTGACACACCTTCAGGTTTATTTATCTGAGTGTCGATATTGCTGCTTTTTATTTTATCGAGTGCACCAATATTAGGATCAGACAGCCGAATACGTAGATGTAGTAAATTAACCACCGGCTCTAATATCATACGCGAGCGAATGAGCTCTGTTTCTGTTTGCGCTTTACTTACTTCGGACCCAATTAGTTCGGAGATATCACTACCAAGCGCCGAGATACCTTGAGACTTTTCCTCAACTTGAATAAGCGCATCGGATTTATAAGTAGGATTGACATATCTACTATACAAGACCCCTATGATCAAACCCAACACAGCAAAGAAGATAATAATTTTCCAGCCACGCAAAATGGCAAACAGCAGCGCCATTAAATCGATTTCATCATCATCTTTTTCAACGGCATTTTTGGCTGTATTTTGTGAATCTGTATTCATAACTATAGGGTCATCATTTAAAGGTAGCCATTTAATACTGGCTACTGTTTAATATTAGGTGTTGTTTAATATCGGATGCTTTTCAATACTAGATGCTGTTTAATATCAGGTGCTTAGCTGATTTTATCAGCCCACTGCTCAAGCCCATCAACGATATCTTGATACGCCGTTTCAAACGCGCTTATGTCATGCTTATAAGGGTCAGCAATATCTTTATCGATCCAGTGACCAAGCTTAAAGGTTTTGCCACGACAAAATGGCCAGCGCTCTTCGATCCATTTGGTCTGGCCATCTGACATGGTAAAGATGAGGTCTGCTTTTTTTGCCAAATTTTCATCAATTTGCTTGGCAACATGACTATTAATATCAATCTGCTGCTGTGACATAATCTCTAGCGCCGCTGGGTCTGCAGGGTGACCGACTAAAGCGCCAACTCCTGCAGAATCAATGGCTTTATTAGGAAAACGCTGCTTTAACAGCGCTTCAGCCATTGGACTACGGCAGATATTGCCCACACAAACCACTAAAATACTATCAAATGCCATAACGATTAATACCTACTGTTTATTACCTATAAGCTTGAGAGCGATCTGATGGCTGATGTAGACGGTAGAATAGAGCTGATGACACGATTCCAACGTGTTAAGCCAGTTGGATCGACATACACAATATCGTTAGCGTGCATCTCAAAGCGGTTGGCAAGGGCAAAGCTAGTAATGGTCTGCATGTCGACATAGTAAATATCGGTCGCTGCTGTATTCACATTGTCACGCACTACATAAATTTTGGCCGCGTTGGCAGTAGCGGCATTAAGACCTTTAGACTCGCCCAGTACTTGTGCCAGACTGATGCCCTGCTCTAGAATAGACACTGGTTCTACCTGCCCAAACTCACCCAAAACATAAATTTTATTTTGCTCTTGGCTATTGACATGAATCGAATCGCCATCTCTTAGGTAGATTTGGTTGGCAGACGATCCCATCTCTCGCAGTGACTGTAAACCGATATTGTAGCTCTTACCCTGACGGTTCAATACAATATTATTCGAGTCACCTACCTGTGACGCCCCGCCCGCCATAGAAATCCCGCCGTATAACGAGACAGGTACATCAGCAATAGCAAATTCGCCCGGCTGCTTCACTTCACCATCAATAAAGAACTTGTTGCCTCGATAGTTAACAATTTTAACCTGCGGATCTGAATATTTTAGATAACGTTGCAGTTGACTCTGCAAGTTGGCGGTAAATTGCGGTACGCTCAAGCCACTCGCTTGTATACGCCCAATTAGAGGAAACTGAACAAAACCCTGCTGATCGACTGGAAAGCCTAAGGCATAAGGGTTGGCGGTATTACTACTATTGGTCAAAGGAGGAGCGATTTCTGGATAACCGACAAGCGTGATGCCAAGGATATCGCCTTTAGAAATACGATACTCTACTTGTCCTGAGGTTTTTATCAGTTGCAGCAAATCATTACTAGGAACCACTGCCTGCTTGGGTGGTAGCGTTGCTAGACTGAGCGGCTGAATATTAAACTGCAAGCCACTTTCTGCGACAAAAGCCCCACTAGGTGGCAAATCACCCGACTGTAGACCTGAGTTGATACTTGTACATCCTGAAACCATGCTAGCAATTAGCAGACACGATATACTTAATAACTTTGATGACTGATAGTGCATGTAAAAAAAGCCCTTATAAATCATAATAATATATATCAATCATTGATAGTAAACCGAAGTGACAGCCGTAAGAAATAGCCTTACTAGGCGCAAAAAAAACGTAGTATAACACAAAGGTCAAAGTGCATACCTTACTTAACATAAGTGAGATAATTTAGTACTTTAACGGTACGCAAAAGATATTGATGTTTATATATAAATGTAGTAATTATTTATAATAAAATAGCAGTATCTTATAATAAAACAGTAATGCTATATAGTCGGTTCTAAATAAAACAGATACGTTATGATATGTATAACCAGTCTAAATAGCGTATAATAGCCCGTTCAAAT
This sequence comes from Psychrobacter sp. AOP3-A1-26, assembly GCF_052378235.1. Classification (NCBI taxonomy): domain Bacteria; kingdom Pseudomonadati; phylum Pseudomonadota; class Gammaproteobacteria; order Moraxellales; family Moraxellaceae; genus Psychrobacter; species Psychrobacter sp. AOP3-A1-26. The sequence goes on along the minus strand of NZ_JBQSXN010000004.1, from coordinate 29,887 downwards.
TTCTACATTGAGAAATGTAAAAAACCAACCCGATTCAAGGATATTATTATGAAAGATGAAAAACTACAGAAAGCCCTCGCTCGTATGGGTCTTGGCTCACGTCGTCAGATGGAAGAAGTGATTAAAGCAGGTCGCGTATCTGTCAATAACGGCCCAGCTACCATTGGTGATCGCGTCGAACAAGGTGATGAGATTCGCGTTGATGGTCGTCAGATCAAATATACCGCCGAAAATGAAAAACGCCGCCGTGTATTGGCTTACTATAAGCCTGAAGGCGAAGTTTGCTCTGCTAAGGATCCAGAAGGTCGTCCAACCGTTTTTGAACGCCTACCAAAACTGACTCATGACCGCTGGGTAATGGTTGGTCGCTTAGATATCAACTCCACGGGTCTATTATTATTTACCAATGATGGTGAAATGGCGCATCGCTTGATGCATCCGTCTAGCGAAGTGACGCGTGAATATGCGGTACGTGTACTTGGCGAAGTCACCTCTGATATCGCGCGTACGTTGACTGCTGGTGTCATGCTAGAAGATGGTATGGCGCAGTTTGAAGACATCAAAGAAGGCGGTGGCGAAGGCGTTAACAAGTGGTATCACGTCAAGCTTAAAGAAGGCCGTAACCGCGAAGTACGTCGTTTATTCGAGTCGCAAGGCCTTAAAGTTAGCCGTCTATTACGTACGCGCTATGGGTCGATTGCGCTGCCAAAAGAGCTACGCACAGGTCGTTTCTTAGAGCTGGACAAAAAAGACATCAATACTCTGACGGATTTAGTGAGCTTGCGTCCACGTCATGGTACTGGTCTACACGGCGCTGCCAAAGAGAAACAAGAACGTATTAAAAACAAACCGTTAAAAGCACGTCGCAGTGATAGCCGTAACGATAATAACCGTAGCGATAGTCGTAATAATGATAGTAATCGTAGTAGCAGTGCGAAACCTAAGAGTAGCGCTAGCCCTGCCAGCCGTGGTACGCGTAATAGTCGTGATCGCAACGATAAGCGCTAAGTTTGCTGTAAAACCAGAATAAAGCATAAAAAAATGGCCGTTGATAAACTATCAATGGCCATTTTTTTGTTTTGGAATTAATCAGAAAGCTAAGTATCGTCGCTTCAACTTAAAAAATACAGCACACTAATACAGCTGTACTATAGGGGCTGTATAGAATTCATCTATTAGGACTGCTGATCGCTAAAATAATTCCAGACTAGGCGTAAATCGAAGGTAATGTCGAGACCTTAGCTAGATTTACAACAACGTCTGGGGCGATTTTAGCATCAGTCCGAAGGAACAGGACTATTTTTTGCCACTTCATAGCCAAAACTATCGCGCTTAGAATAACTAAACTTACTATTTTTGGCGTCGAATTGCCTAAAAAATAGTCTCTGTCAGTTCCTTAGCTGAATTCTATACAGCCCCTAGTTAAAATACTTTAAAAACGCTACGATACTGCTGGTATAATTTTTTTGTAGCCTCTGTCTGCGTAGGCACAGCAAGCAAGAAAAAACTGTACCCGCAGTACGTGATGTATCGATTTTACGTTTCACTGACTATAGTTTTACTATAATCAGCGGTGCGCATGGCGCACCCTACTACGAAATCTATCACTAGAAAGCTAGCCGCTTTTTTATGGGAACACGCGTTAGCTGTCGTGGCTCTCAATATAACTGTCCATTACTCGTAATTGTTGTAACTGCTGCGCCTCCATTTGCGCTAACAGTTTATCCAAACGTCGCTCGATATTGTTAAGTACCTTTTGTAATAACTCATTGGCCTCAGATTTTTTTCCATTCTTTGCTTCATTCACATGGTTGGCATTTATATTAATGTTGGTTAAATGGTAATAACTGGCAAGCATTTCAGGCAACCGAGTATCCAACATTTTATGCAATACAAATTGTTGTTCAGTGACTGCGGGCGTCTTACTCTGGGCTTGCAATGCTTTTTGATAGGCTTGATAGCTATTCACTTTTTCATCGATACGTTGTAATTGATGCAGCTGGTTATCTGACAGGTTTTTAAGGTGTTTTTTATTCAAATTAAGCTGTTGCCATTTTATATGCGATAACGATAACGGTGCTGTAGCGTCTTGATAAACGAGGACGCCAGGTGTAATACCCACCGCCTGATGAAAGGCGTGCCAGCCTTTTCTTCCTAGATACAAGACCGTCACTGTCGACACGACACCAACGCCTATCAAGATACTCATATCGGCTCACTTTTTATCGTTCAAACATTGCAGCATACGATTGACGGTTTGTTATTGGTATAGTTGATTGACTTTAAAACCGATACGAGTGCTACTGGAGTAAATTTTTCGTAGCCTCTGTCACGCTTGCGAACAGCAAGCAAGAAAAGTTTATAACAGTAGCACGTGGTTATTTATTTTATTACAATCGTATCGATTTTATTTAGAACTGCCTGTAGTCCGTTATTTATAACTTAACATTCTCAGTATTAGCGTCATCACCCGCTGGGTTTTTAATTACCTTAACCTCAGCCGCACTACTATTTAGTTGCTGTAGTTCAGAGTTACTGCTTGGGTTATCAAAACGCTGCTGTAAATAGCGATTGGTCGCAAGTAGCTTTTGCCCATCCTGATGATACGAGGCATTTAGCAAATCATCAAACTGGATATTAATCGTCCCCAGTACCTCTAGCAGTGCTTCTTTACCAGTGACATCAGAGTGCTTAATTTTCGTATTATCAGCAAGCGCCCCTTCCCCCACATCTAAATCATGCAAACGGCGGTAATCAGTGACCGCTTGTGGCACGTGTTTATCCATCAAGTTTTGAATCATAATATAGGTTTCGTTGACCGTATCTTTGTCATCTATCTTGCCATCGTTATTGGTATCACCATAAATGACTCGCAGCTTCTCACCTTTTTGATTAATCTGATCGAGTGCTGTTCTCACTTCTGTTGGTAAGCTTTTTTCAGGGATATAACCCAACTGCGGCATTGCTTTATATTCAAGCATTTTGGGTGCCGTGACTTTTTTGATACCACGATAACCCAGATATAACCCAGCTGCTGGTAGCACCCCATATAGAACAAACATTACGAGCATCGCCGTGATTTGGGTCATGAGACTGTCCTTATGATTTAACAGAATAGTTGGGCAAGTTTATTATTATTTTATATAGAGTCGGTGAACAGTAAAACTAGTACATCTGTATTAGCATGCTATTGGTACCTTTTATATTTAAGACTGACCATAGCTTTTACTATTAAACAAAAAAATAAGGCTATATTAAAGCCTTATATTGTTATGTATTGAGCCGATTGTGTTTAGGGCATGTCCTAATGATATAGTCGATTCCAAATAAAACAGATACGTTATATTCCAACGCGGAACTGGTATAAATTTTTCTGGCTTGCTGTGCCTACGCCGACAGAAGCCTCGTAAAATCCATCCCATTCCCGCTGTATCGTTTTAATATTGAGTTCACTAGACTAGGGCGTGTCCTCAATCTAAACGATAATACCTAAATGGGCTAAAAATGGCTAAATAAAAGCTAGCTTTGAGTGCGGCTTTTGACATAACGGTGGGTCGAGGCCAGACGGTTCATCACGGTTTGATGCAGCTCATCTAATAGCTCATCAAGCTCATAATCAATCTCTAGAAATAAATCAGTGAGCATATCGCCTGCGGTCATCTTCCCTTGCATCATGTTGTTTTTGGTACGGTGCGGGCTAAAGCGTTGCAGCTGCTCATAATGGTGTAGCGCTTCAGGAATACTTTCGGATACCAGCTTATCAATGACGAATTGCCGCTCATTATGTTGCTGCTGCTGTTGCTCATTGAGCTCACTACTCCATTCACGGTAGCGTTTTAGCTTACCATTGATTCGATCTAATATGGCGACAGCCTCAATAGGCATGGCGTTTAGGGTGGCCTCATCGACCACATCAACAAGCTCAGTCATAATCGGACAGCGTCCATGTTTGAGATACCATAACGTATCTGGGTCAAAAGGTGGTCTATTGGTCGGGCGCATCTGAGCACGATTGGACAAATAACGATCGGTCAGAGGCGTCGGCGAGCCGATGTCATTAACTTGCGCTAGTGCATCACAAATACGATCAGCACGCTCAGGCGGGCTCAGCACAGAACGTTGCCTGCTGGTTTGGCTGCTTTCTTGATTGTTCTCTTTATGATTTTCTCTATTGCTTTGTTCATTGACACTGACATTATTGACGTCACTATCTTCAACACCTGCATCATAATCAGCAGACATTTTCTGTGCATTTTTAGCCGCTTGCGTAGGCAGGTCATCTTGAGCTTGCCCAAATGACTTTAGCATTCTCGTCAAACTTACGACCATGACCTACCCCGCCCCGTGCACGCTTATTGCGCTCGTATTGCATAGATTTATTCAATAGCGTATCTTAACAGCTTTTTACGACACTGCCAGTAAACAAAGTGTCAAAACACCTACTCTGCCACCTATTAAGCATACTATGAACGCTGCTGATTATTTTTCTGGTTTCTTGCTCGGGCTATCGCTCATCATCGCCATTGGCTCACAAAACGCCTTTGTACTCAAACAAGGGCTTAAACGCGAGCACATATTTTTTGTTTGCTTGTTTTGTGCAGTCAGTGACGCGTTTTTAATCTCTGCGGGCGTGGGTGGTTTTGGTGCGGTAACGGCACGCTATCCGCAAGTTGTCAGCATCGCAAAATTCGCTGGCGTTATATTCTTATTAGGTTATGGGTTGCAAAGCCTATATGCCAGTGTGCGCGTATCTCATGCACTTACCGTTGATGGACAGGTCGTGACCAGCTTAAAAAAAGCATTACTCTTATGCTTTGGTTTTACCTGGCTAAACCCACACGTCTACCTAGATACATTGGTCCTCGTTGGCATGGTTTCAACCGGTGCTAGCAGTAAACTGACATTTGCCGTTGGTGCGGTCAATGCGTCGTTCTTTTTCTTTTTTGCCTTGGGTTATGGAGCACGATTGCTCAGGCCATTATTTGCCAAGCCAAAAGCATGGAACATCCTCGATGCGCTCGTTGGCGTCCTAATGTTATATTTGGCTTGGCACCTTTACCAAAGTTAACCAGTTAATCAAAGCTAAAATGGCTATCAAATTTAATCTATAATCGATTTAATTCTTAGATTAAAAAAAGTACAGTGAATCCATTATATAGTGGGTTCACTTTAAAGCCGATACGAGTGCTACTGTTATAAATTTTTTGCAGCCTCTGTCACGCTTGCGAACAGCAAGCAAGAAAAATTTATAACAGTAGCACGTAGCTAACAATGTATCGATTTTATTTAAAACTACCTAGATAAAAACCAGAGAACCGAAAAAACACAGGCATAAAAAAACCAAACACGCTTAAACGTATTTGGTTCTTAATACCTCTCACTTTTATAGCCTATGACGCTTTTTTACGTTTTTTAGGCTGCACAAAAGCTAGATTTAAAAAGTGCTCAAGCGAATCATCAAGAACGTCTAACCATGGCTCTGGCAGTTCGGGCGCTACGGTTCCTGTTAAGGTCGAACGATAGGCCTTTTCCCTAAAGGTCATGATATTTTCGGCTTTATCTTTTTGCCATTCTTTTAGGATTTCACCCTGCTCTTCAACCGCAAATTCTGGATAATCGGTGGCACTGGTCAAATCACGAATATAAGCTGCCTGAAAATCGATTGAATCACTGACCGTGACGCACTTAGCATAAGTTGCTAACCATTTTTGCTCATCCGCTTCACGCGCTGCCAAATCTGGCAACTCGATATCACCCATGATGACATCCCGCGCATACCATGCTTGCGTATCGAACATATTAAAGGTGAAGTATTGATCTTGCATCCCTAAATAAATCAGCTTTGGATTTGGCTGCCAAAAGATGCCTTTGTACAAGTTGGCTGGATATAAGCAGTTGTGGGTTTGCAAACGTAGCTCATCTGGCATAAACGGGAAATGGAATAAATAACCCGTACACATGATGATCGCATCAAATTTTCGGCTAGTGCCATCGGCAAAGTGCGCCACATCGTCTTCAAAATGCGTCACTAACGGCACTTCTTTTATCCCTTCGGGCCACTCATAACCAAGCGCCTTACTACGATAGCTGATGGTCACAGATTTGGTACCATATTTATAGCACTGGGTGCCAATATCTTCGGCAGAATAGCTACTACCGACCAGTAGTATATCTTCGTCTTTAAACTCTAGCGCATCACGGAAATCATGGGCGTGTAGGATACGTCCTGGGAACGTTTCTAACCCTTCAAAATATGGCATATTTGGGGTAGAGAAATGACCGGTCGCCACCACTACATAATCAAATTCTTCAACTTCTTGCTCACCCGTTTTATGGTTCATGACCGTCACGGTGAATTTTTGCGTGTCGTCATCGAATGCCACCCAACGTACAGGGCACTCAAAGCGAATATATTTTTGGATATCTTGCTTGTCGATACGACCCATGATGTAGTCTTTTAGGACTTCACGTGGGGGATATGATGGGATAGCTTCACCAAAATGTTCATCGAACGAATAATCAGCAAACTCTAAGCATTCTTTGGGACCATTCGACCATAAATAGCGATACATACTGCCGTGAACGGGTTCACCGTTTCTATCTAAACCAGTACGCCAGCTATAATTCCACATACCACCGATGGCATTTTGCTTCTCATAACAAATTATTTCAGGTAAGTCTTTTACCCCGGCTAATCGAGCCGCTTCAAAGGCACGTAACTGTGCCAAACCACTTGGACCTGCACCTAAAATAGCAATTCTTTTCTTACTCAAGACTAACTCCTATAATATTGATGTTTCACAAGTATAACATAATTTCATGGATGATGTTTTTATGGTAGACTTTTGTTCATTAGTAGCATTTATTAAAGCCATGATTTACCTATAAAAAGTCATTATTAAGTTACTTTTGGAGGTGGCGCTATTTAAGTTTTCCAATGGTTTTTAATTGGCATTTATTGATAATATAGTCAGTGAAAAGTAAAATCGATACATCACGTACTGCAGGTACCGTTTTTTCTAGTTTGCTGTGCCTAAGCAGACAGAGGCTACAAAAAAACTATACCAGCAGTATCGTAGCGTTTTTAAAGTATTTTAATTATAGTTGAAGTGTTTTTAGGGGCTGTATTTTTTACAGCCTCAAATTTAGAAAGGTGTTTTGAAAGAAGGCATGATAAGCAAAAAGCGCTAAGTAGGAGGAAGTGCAAAATTAAAAGTAAGTTTTACATCAAATCAGGGAACAACGTACGCAAGCCATTGACGATAATTTCGATAGAAACCGCCGCTAATAACATACCCATAATTCGGCTCATGATGTTTAGACCTGTATCGCCCAATAGACGGCTGATACGCCCTGCCGCCATCAACGCCAGATAACAAAATAAACTGATGAACAAACCAGCTATCAATATGGCAGATATTTGTAAAATACCTGAGACTTGTGAAGAATAAATAATCACGGTGGAGATACCGCCAGGTCCAATCATCATCGGAATAGCAATCGGTACAACCGCTGCTGCCATGGTTGGTGGCGCATCATGTAAGTGATCAACATCGAAATTCTCTTGATCAGGCTTAACTGGGTTACCATCGCCATTCATCATATTAAGGGCGATTAAGAATACCAAAATACCACCTGCCAACTGAAACGAGCCGATTGAGATACCCAAGGCCTTTAGTAGTGTCTCGCCTGCTAGCGTAAAAAAACTGATGGTGATAAAAATCGTCAGACAAGCAACGCGTGCGACTTTACGGCGATTATGCATCGAATAACCGCGTGTCGAATCCAAAAATAACGTCAAGGCGCCAAAAGGATTAATCAATACCAAAAAGGCTAAAATTATTTTGATGATTTCAGTATTCACTGAGCGCTCGCTTGTTTATTGGTTAAATCGGGCAAAAAGATAAGGCCATCGTGCGAGTGCAACGATGACCTAATAATCGGTAACAGCGGCATTGTAGCATAGGCAGATAAGCCAATTAAATCATTAACTTCGCTTAATTTTTCTATCTGACCAAATCAATCAGCTTTCAATACAAGTTCGCCCTTTTCATAGCCAGTTAACAGCAGCGTTAATCATCAAATCAAGCAGTAACATTAACATTAGGCGCTAAAATCAAGGCCAATATCCAATGCAGTGGTACTCTGCGTTAAATAGCCCATCGCAATAAAATCAACACCAGTTTTTGCCACTGCTTGTACCGTTTCGGGTGTGATACCGCCTGATGCTTCGGTTTTAGCGCGACCTTTACACATGACGACAGCCTGCGCTAATATTTCAGGTGCCATATTGTCTAATAGCACCAAGCTCACGCCAGTATCGAGTGCTTGTTCTAATTGCTCTAAAGTATCGACTTCGACTTCAATCGGAATCAGATGCCCAGCAAAGTCTTGTGCCTGCTTAATGGCTGTTTTGATGTCACCAGCGATGGCAATATGATTGTCTTTAATTAAGATCGCATCATCCAATCCTAAGCGATGATTGCGTCCGCCGCCGCAACGTACGGCGTATTTTTGGACGATACGTAAACCTGGGATGGTTTTACGGGTACAGGTGATTTGCGCCGGATACTCTGCAACGCTATCGGCAATTTTTTTGGTGTCGGTCGCAATACCACTGAGATGGGTCATAAAGTTAAGCGCCGTACGCTCTGCTGTCAGCAAGTTTCGCGCATTGCCGCGGACAATCGCCAATACTGCGCCAGCTTCGACTGTTTCACCATCATTAACTTGCGCCATAAACTCAGTTTGCCCATCAATCAAGGCAAAAGATAAGCGCGCTAAATCCATACCGCATATCACCCCTGCTTGGCGCGCCTTAATCTGTAATTGCGCCTGCATATCGGCTGGGATGGTGGCTTGGGAGGTGACATCACCGCGTCGGCCCAAATCTTCTGTTAATGCGGCCTCTACTAACGGCTTAAGTAATACTTCCGCCAATGCTGGCTCTTGTTTAACGGTCATTTTCGTCCCTTATCTTTGGGTGATGTTAGGTTAAATCTGCGGCTATTGAGATAAATAACGCTTATTTAAACTCAAAATGAGCATAAATATAGCGCAAAGTTTATAGGCTCGCAAGAAAATCTCATAAATTAAAATTTTCAATAAATTTACAGGGCTTGATAATGATAGAGGCTGATAGCGATTGGTCGGCTATTTACGTTTAGGCAACTTACTGTCCATCAGTAAGCTTTGTAACTCAATATCATGGCGGAAGCGATAGAGTTTGGCAGGGCGACCACGCTGGGCATTACTACTCTGCCCCGTTTCCATCACAAGGTTTTGTGAATCAAGCAATCGGCGGAAATTTTGCTTATGCAAGCGCACGCCTGATAGCGCCTCTACACTTTGTTGCAACTGCGATAAAGTAAATACATCTGGCATCAAACCAAAGATAAGCGGTCGATACTCAATTTTAGCGCGTAATCTTGAGATAGCAGTGGCAATCACCCGGCGATGGTCATAATACATGGGCATACCAATCAACTGCGACCAATCTGTAGATAGTTTCGACTGCTCATTGGACGGATAAGTGGGCGGATAAGTAGGCGCTTCAGGAACTAACCCCGCTTCATATAACATCTCATAACGTAATAGCACGTGCTCAGCAACCCATTCTCTACTTTCATAAGCCTTATCATCATACAACTCATTATCCGTATTTTTACCTGTCGGGGCTTTACCCGTTAATATTTCCTCACTTAATCCCCAACACAAACCAATACGCTGACGACGACGGCGCTGGATAATGGAATCACTGGCGCTACCTGCCCAGCCCAATAATGCTGGCACAATATGTTCCATAATTATATCGGGCATACCATTTAAGTGATTTTCCCATGGAAAATAATCGTACCAATCACGCCATAATGCTTGGCTTGGTAGCTGCTTTACTTGTGTTTCTTGCACCAATCCTAAGTAGCTGACATAAACCAGCGCATGACCGTCCACATTTCTTCTGTTGGTATCAACAAAGGTATAAAGCTGCTCCAAATAACCCAGCGGCTGCTGTGTTTGCTCCTCAACCCATTGACGCACGCCAGCTTGCAACGAGCGATGCAATGGCATCAATGGACCATTTGGCAACAGTTTACCTTGATCAACGGTTAAAACGCGCGCGGTGTGCTCAGTAATGGCCACAAGCACTGCGACAACTTCGGTCGTGCCGCTGCCTTGTTGATGGGCGTGTGAGTAAGACAACGTCATAGCTTTGAAGGTTTCCTATATATCTAAATATGCAATGAAGAAATTGGAAGTGCGCTCTCTATAATAAACATACTTATATCAAGGCTGCTTAATGCTGCTTATAGCAACGCTTAGTATAGCGTGAAACTAAAACTATCATAGCTATAGTCAGTCCTAAATAAAATAAGGTCAAATATTATAAAAACAATGCTTAATAAAAAACACTTGTATTTATGCTCAAAATGAGCATAATTAAAACAGCTTATTTATCTACTTGTTTTAACTCACTCACTTTTAGCGGCATATAATTTGTCGTTTTGCCTCAAAGGTTTGCAATTATGAAAACTTATCCATACGACGCGCCCATCATGAGCAATGACAATCGCATTGCCACTCAAATGAACATCGAATATGCCAAAGCAAAAATACCCGCAGATTTGCCGCGTAGTGAGCGCCTGAAAGTTGAAGAAAATATTAAGCAGTTATTAAAACAACATAACGCAGTATTAGTCGCCCATTATTATGTCGACCCTTTTATTCAAGATTTAGCCTTAGCCACAGGTGGCTGCGTCGGTGATTCGCTGGAGATGGCACGCTTTGGTCAAGCGCATAGTGCGCAGACGCTAATAGTTGCTGGCGTACGCTTTATGGGTGAATCAGCCAAAATCTTAAGCATGGAAAAAACCATACTGATGCCAGACTTAGAAGCGGAATGCTCGCTTGATTTGGGCTGCCCTGCGGATGAATTCTCTGCCTTTTGTGATGCTCATCCTGAGCGTACGGTGGTGGTTTATGCCAATACCAGCGCGGCAGTAAAAGCACGGGCGGACTGGGTGGTTACCTCATCAGTGGGTATCGATATCGTTCGTCATTTGCATGCCCAAGGCGAGCCTATCATTTGGGGTCCTGACCGGCACTTGGGTAAATATATTGCGCGTGAGACTGGGGCAGATATGCTGCTTTGGCAAGGCTCGTGTATGGTGCATAATGAATTTAAAGCAACTGAGCTTGAACAACTAAAAGCTGAGAACCCAACAGCAAAAGTCTTGGTGCATCCAGAATCACCCGATAGCGTCGTAGCACTGGCTGATGTGGTGGGCTCGACCAGTAAGCTATTACAATCAACCTATGAAATGGATGCCGATACCTTTATTGTCGCCACCGATTTGGGCATCTTACACGAGATGCAAAAGCGCTCGCCAAGTAAGCGCTTTTTGGCCGCACCTACCGCTGGTGAAAGTGCCAGCTGCAAGAGCTGTGCATTTTGCCCATGGATGGCGATGAATGGTTTGCAGGGTATCGAGCAATGCTTAACGCAGCGAAGCGGTGAAATCCTCATGACACCTGAGTTGGCAGCGGCAGCTAGAAAACCATTACAACGCATGCTTGATTTTGCTGAATCACAAAAACAGCGTGTGGCAGCGAGCGGAGATATGGTTAAAGACCGTGCGCTGTTTGCTAATGTCGGGGCGGCATAATATGAGCGCAATATGGGTAAATGGTAAAGCCAGTTCCAACGCACCTTATAAATCTAACGAGGTTATACAAACGGACGTACTGATCATTGGCGCAGGTCTGGCTGGTTTAAGTACCGCTCTCGCCTTGCCAACGACGCTAAATATTACCGTACTAAGTAAAGATGCACTTGAAGTTTGCTCAAGTCATTATGCCCAAGGTGGTATCGCGGCAAGTTTGCATGAAAACGACTCAGTAGTTGATCATGTGGCCGATACTTTGGTTGCTGGCGCAGGATTATGTGAAGCAAATAATACGGCAAGCATCCTTAGTGCAGGGCAGCAAGCGGTGCAATGGCTGTGCGAACAAGGCGTGCCCTTTACTCAGGTTCCGCAAGAGGATAGTGAGCAAAACCACAGCGCAAAACCTTTAACTGAGCTACAAACTAACGACTTACATTTAACCAAAGAAGGCGGTCATGGCTGTAGACGCGTTGCCCACGCTGATGATGCCACCGGTCGTCACGTGATGGAAGCCTTAACTTTAAAAGCACAAGCGGCATCCAATATCGCACTATTACCCTATCATGAAGCACTGAGCCTTTTAAAAAATAATGATAAACAATGCCAAGGTGCGCAAGTATTTGATCATAATATCCAACAGCAACTGACTTTCCATAGTCACGCAGTCGTCTTAGCCAGTGGCGGTTTGGGGCAGTTATTTCAACGTGCCAGCGCGCCCAATGTTTGTGTCGGTGATGGCGTTATGATGGCATGGCAAGCTGGTTGCCGTTTGGCAAATTTAGAATTTATCCAGTTTCATCCAACCGGTTTAGCATTGGGTGACAGTAGCTTTTTGATATCTGAAGCCCTGCGCGGTGAAGGTGGTCGATTATATTGCCCAAAAACTGGCAAACGCTTTATGCTGGATATTGATGCGCGGGCTGAACTTGCACCACGCGATATCGTTGCTCGTGCCATTGCCGAACAAATCAACGATAATGGGCTTGGCTACGTCAATCTTGATGTCAGTCATTTGCCTGCAGAATTTTTACAGCAACATTTTCCGCAAATTTATCAGACGCTATTAAACCTCGGCATCGATATCACTACCGATTCTATTCCGGTTGCGCCCACTGCGCATTATAGTTGCGGCGGTGTGGTCACTGATGCCAATGGTGTAACCGATGTGGCAGGGCTTTATGCAGCTGGCGAAGTTGCTTATACGGGCTTACACGGTGCCAATCGCTTGGCAAGTAATTCGTTGTTAGAGTGCGTGGTGGTTGGGCGTAATATCGCCGCTGAGTTACCTCGCTATTTAACCGTAATGGAAAAATTAGCGACTGCTTCCTATGATAAGAATGCAAAGAAGCCAGCTATTGATATATGGACACCGCCCATACTAAAAGAAACACAACCCGTTACATTATCTGCCGCCACTCTGCTGCCACTCGACACTTATCAGCATAACGAACTAAAGAATGGATTAAACAGTGATAGTGAGCTGACTGACATAACCGCCCAGCTCAAAGCATTAATGACCAATAACATGGGTATCAGTCGCAGTGCTGAGCAGTTAGAGCAAGCGCTGATAAAAATCGAGCAATGGCAACAACAGATAACCAACTATAAAGCCAATCATGGCAATATAAATAATGCGGACAGTTTTACTAGCTCGAATCAGTTAGCCAGTTTTCAGTTAGCACGGCAACTACAATTGGCGACTTTAATTGTTCAGTCTGCTTATCAACGCCTTGAAAGTCGCGGTGGGCATTATCGCAAGGATTATCCAAATTCAGCGGCCGCGCCTAAGCCCAGCATCATTGAGCCATTATCAAATGGGCAAGAAGGTAGCATTACTTGTTTGCTTCAGCCTATAATCAAGCACACAGAGGCTAGAGCAGAAAAAGCAGTTGCTTATATCTAATACCAAACCCAAAAAGTACGATTAGCCGTGTCAAACTCGTTTAGTCTACAGTGCGTAGCACTTGCACTCGTTTTCCTTGCTACTCTAATTTTTGTGAATGGTATAATAGCGATGTAGGATTATTGTTCTAGGGCGTGTCCTCATTTTGAAAATGGTTATAAAAATGAGATAAATTGCTGTCAAACAAGGAAAATTGAGGACATGCCCTAGCCATTTCAAACACGGTTCATTACCGTTTCTACCTTTAAAAGTGCTGAATATATGGCTACTGATACACTATTTGTTATTGGTCTTATGATAGTAGTCAGTTTGACGTGGGGCACGCTGGCGATACCGCATTTTCGCAAGCGCCTGCCAAAGATTTATCTGATTGCCCGCTCTTGGTGGCTGATGTTAGCCGCGCTCTGCGTCTGTTATATGATTGCTAAAATAACCAATAACACCCAATACGTTCAACTTCAGCCGCAAAATCCCACCCAAACCCAGTCATTATCGCACCCTTATCAATGGCTACTTATCACGTTTTTTATATTAATCGGTCTGCGCGGTAGCTATGAGATCAAACGTTTATGGTGTATAGATAACAAATCACGGTTTATTCGCAAACTGCAAGCGCGCGGCTTGCAACCAAAAGCGATAGCTGATGAGAAAAATTTACAGTCAACCCACTCTTACGCTCGTCTAAATTTATTAGACCTGCTTTTTAGTGGTATCTTTATTTTATTAATAATTAGCCTTGTTACATTACAACAATTAACCTGGCAGCGTGAGCAATACGGCGTTTTATTGTTCGTGTTATTTGCTAGCCAATTTAACGATATTGCGCAGTATTTATGTGGGCGATTGCTCGGACGCAAATTATTTAAGCGCGGTCTTGCGCCGAATATTAGCCCAAACAAAAGCATCGAAGGTGCTATTTTTGGTAGCTTTTTCGCTGCCCTATTGGCGTCGTTACTTGGTATTTGGCTAACCCCATTTGATTGGTGGCTAGGTTTATTGGCAGCCTATGGTTTGGCGGTCAGCGGTATCGCTGGCGATTTGTTAGAATCCGCTTTTAAACGCCAGCACGGGGTAAAAGATACAGGAACTTTACTTGCTGGGCATGGTGGCGTATTGGATAGAGTAGATAGTTTGCTGATTGGCGTGCCGCTGTTTACCTTATTGTATTGGCTACTTGGTTAAAGGTAATGCCGCTATATTGATTCCATAAAACTATTTCTTTTTATCCAACTTACTACGTAATATCCAATTCAGTAACGGCTTGGGTAAGTGGTTTAGTACACCAGTAATATAACGCATGGGACGTGGAAATACTGTCAGTTCAATATTATTGTCAATCGCTTGCATGATATGCTCAACTGCCGTTTGCGCACTCATTATAAAGGGCTTATGGCTGGCATCACCATCATTCAAATCACGCAGTGCTTGGGTATCGATATAGCCTGGAGCAATACAATTCACTTGGATATCATAAGGCGCTAGTGCCGCTCGATAAGCACTGGCAGCCGCAATCATCGCACGTTTGCTTTTGGCATAAAGGCTGGCATAAGGATAATCCATGATGCCAGCGATAGAGGCGATACAGATAAGGCTTGGTCTATGATTTTTGGTAAAACCCAGTGATTGATTCTGAAGATTTTCTTGATGCTTTAACTGCTCACTCGCCCACCTAAAAGTCTGTTCAAAGGCTTGAAAATTAATCGCTAGCATTTTATCGCTGTCTGCTTGATTTAGCTGATGCACACGCTCGTTTAGATAGCTGCCTGCACTATAAATTAGCCTATGAAAGCGTATACCTGCCAGACTATCTAATAATTTCTGTGTTTGAATACTATCCGTTAAATCGCAAGTATAAGTCACGATATTAGGGTGCTGGCTGTTAATATAAGTTATCTTCGACGTATTATGACCAACAATACTAACTTGCCAGTCAAGCTGCTGGTGGTGAAGTGCCAATGCCAAGCCAATACCACTCGTGCCGCCAATAACGATAAGATGCGGGGCATTCATATTTGAAGCATCATTTTTAGAGGTTGCTTTTGTAAGCCCAGCTTCTGTGTTGATAATTTCTGGATACATAGGCGCTGCGGGATTTTTCATAAGCCATGCTGCTGTAGATAGTTAGCCGTACGCTGATAACCATACTGCCACTGCGCCTGCATTTGCTGTACAAAGCCGTCATAATCGCTGTGCATCAGCTCGATTGTCATTTGCTTCATATTAAAGCGCTTTTGCACGTGCTGCCCTGCCAACTGCTCGCCGTTATCCGCAAATGGCAACCAATGTAGTTGACTGCTACTCTCAAAATTATCTTGATATGACTCAGTACTTGGTAAAAAGCCATGTACCTGTGCCAAACGCTGATTGGGATCAAAACCAAAAACGCGTTGAATAGCAGGAGCAGCGAGCCATGAATCATAACCGGCCTTGGTTTCTGCAAATACCGTTTCTGCCAATTGGCAAGCCAGCTCGATAGGAGTTAGGTTAATCACCCCGCCTAAGCACCAGCCAAGCTCCTCAATATGCGTTGGCGGCAGATAATACATATCTGCCATAGAAGCACGAATCGCTGCAGCAAACTCCCACTGGCTCAAAACTTTAACAGACTGATGTATGCGTTCCTCAGCAAATACGTGCGCAGGGGATCGCATTTTTTTGTCAGTAAGTTCTGATAAAGAAGCCGTCAAACGTGGCGGTGCAAATAACAACTCTTGGAGCTTTACTGGTAGCTTTAATGGATAGTTAGACGAAATGTGGCTAGCAGGCGTTTGATATAGTCGGCTAGCCACAATGGCTATCTCTGGGCTGGTGGAATTAAAATTTCTATCGTCATTTTTGGTAGAAGAAAAACCAGATAGCTCATCAAGCCATTGACTCTCGTCATCAATTCGAAACATCGCTAACTGTTGCAATTCATCTAATAATTGCTCATAACTGTCTGCTTGCTGATATTGTTGCCTTTTAGATAGCTGCCTTGATAAGCGCCAGCGTTTGAGTGCGTGAGTCATGTAGCGTATTTTTAGACGCCTATTGGCTTCATTGGGCGCAACATGCCTGATTGCAGCAATGGCACGATACAACTCGCGGCTACACATCAATTGCTGCAAGTCTTTGGGGTCAGACGCGAGCTGTACTAGATAGGCTGATAAGCTACCGCCGCAGGTACCAATGATAATATCGGGCGTCAAATCATGAGCAACCAAGGCCGCATAGCTACCTAAATAATAACCAAAACGTGAGCCACCGCCTGAAAAAAGCTGCACACGCTGATAAGGCTTTGTACTGTTGTTACTCATCGATTATTCATCATTGGTCGTTGCTGTTTTAATCGCTAATGACACGGTAAAGATACCGAACTTATCGATACGCATCGCCACCTTTTTAAAGCCCGCACACTCAACCAATTGATCCATTTCAGCTTGTGAACGACAGCGCATCACCCAACTACTACCACGATGATTATTTAAGGTTTTACTAATAAACTCCTGCTCAGGGTGCCACGGCTGATTGGTATAAAGTAAATAACCACTAGATTTTAAGCTGTCATAAATGCCCGCCAATGCGGTGGCAGGGAGCGTGTTATCAGAAAACAACTCAAACACACCAGAGGCAATAGCGATATCAAATTTTGAATCGTCAAGACTTTTAATATTGCCACTCTTCTTCTGCGGGTTAGAATAACTGGTAGGGTCAAACGCATCTTTTTGACAAGTGATGACACGATCAGCAATCTCTAACTGTTCTGCTTTGGCTTGCAACGCTTGAATATTATGCACTTCATAATCACGTAGCTCAGCATGCAGGTTTTCAAACTCTGTTAATAAATCAAACGCGTAAAAACCATGACCACTGGCAATATCTAGCAATTTTGGTTGAGTTGACTCATCAAGGCTGTTTTTATTAACTTGGTTTTGATTAGATTGGTTTTGATTGGCAAGTTTAATATCTGCCAACGCTTCACGTGCCAGCTCTAGTATATGCTCACGGCGGATACGAATCCCTTGCCAGCCGATATTACTGAGATAAAACTTATCGACCGCCTGACCAAATTTATTCTGACCACTCGGCTGATTATAATAAACATGATCAAGTGAATGACCGGAATCAAAACCATGCTCAAGTCCCGTCGCGATAGCGTCGCTAACATGACCGAATTTTTGCATGGCAAAACGCGTCAGCGCAAAGCTTGGATTAAAAGGCTTAATCGCTAAACGATCAACCTTGTCTTTACTGGCACTGTTAAGATGCGCGGTACGCAAATCGGGCGCTTGTGCGGGTGTACTAAATACTTGCTCAGCGAAATCAATACAATCGTCAAAGACATCTGCCTTATTGGTCTCATGAAAAATCGCATGATAGCTGTCTGGATACAGCTGCCAACGCTTATTAGTGGTATTAATCGCTTCATAAAAGTCACGCTCAGCTTGTTTATCAACCACATAGTCTTTACCTGCACACAATACAAAGGTTGGTACAGTAATAGCGCCCGCATCATCGAGTAAACGCTGTCCAGTCGCATGGGTATCGATAAGCAGATCGGTTGAGATACTATTTGAGATCAGCGGATCGGCATTATAGGCTTGCTGTGCTTGTTTATCATGGGTCAATACTTGCGCTTTGACGTAACTACTGACGCGTGACATCAGACCTAGCGTACGCGCGACCTTTAACGACGGTATCGCAAACGGCATATATAAGCGAATACGTAGCGCTGGCGTGCCGAGTATCATCCCGCGAATATTGGGCGCATAATCATGTACCCATGCTGCTGCGAGTACGGCACCAATACTACTGGCTACGATTAGCGTATCGTCAATGGCAATACCCGTCTGTCCAATAACCATTTGTACAAAGTCGTTTAAATCTCGCTCAAGCTGAGTCACGCTCTCGGCATGATCTTTGATACCACCCGAGCGCCCATTACCGCGCGCATCCCATGCAAACACTTGATAACCAGCTGCTGCAAACTGTTGTCCAAGCTCTGCTAAACGTCCCGAATGCTCATGACCACGATGCAATAAAACCACTTGGCGCTGTTGTGTATGTTGCTGCTTAGCTTTCTTTATCTCATCCAAAGGCATCGTTAGCCAGTAGCGGTAATAAATCGCCGTGCCATCATAAGCGTTATAGCAACTTTCACCATTGATAATGGCTTGCTTAGGCAAGTCGGTATCAATGGTTATATACTTTGGTGCATCTTCATTATTTGTATTAATCGAGGGCATTATTTTGGACTCCAATAAGGAAGCTTTAACGGAATAATTGGGTGAAAAGGTATGAGAAGTAACATCGCTAAGTACAGCATGAAACGTATTTGACTGCTGCTTTGATAGTATATTTGATGTCTCTCTAAGCTCAGGCGGCTGACGCATTAAATATAAGTCTGCCATATAGCGTAAACGGTTCAGACAGGTTTTTATTAATAATGCCTCTGTCAGTAAGCATAACTGCCCTATTCTGGCATGCGATAATGATAAAGGCGCTTTACTGCCTATAATTGCACCCAGTGTGCCTAATATAAAAGCCCGATCACTTTTACCTAACGGCCCTTGGTTTGCCCGAATCTTTAGAGCTGCATCACTGGTTATCGCCAATAGCTCGGTGCTAGTACTAAGTGCAATCAGGTTAATAATATGGCGCTGGTTTGAGAAGACACCTCTTTCTAAAACTTGAGATGTGCTATTAGTAACATGAGGCATCAGACTGGCTAATAATGCCGTGTCTGCAATGAGATCTCCAGCCTCATTAAGTATCGCGCCAAGTTTTGACGCCTGCCCATGCTCACGCGCCATCATGCCATCGATGGCATTGAGTGCCATACGTATAAACAATGACGAAGGTAGTAGCAACCATAACGTCTGCTTTTCTGCTGCTGGCTTGGCAATCACATAAGCGGTTCCTACACTTAACAATACTGCTGACACCGTCACCTGATTAGCAGTGATATTTTGCTCGACCAACGTGTTACTTATTGGTCGCAATTGATCCTGAAACTGGGTCTTGAGCTGGTATAACGACATGATGCCCGCCAAATACATTGATTGTGTCAATGTAGCAACAAAAGTTGATCAGGTAAAGTATTAGAATTGGACTTAACGCAGCTTCAAAACTAATTCTAAGTCTTTTTTAAGTGATTTAAACAGAATCAAAACCAATATGTCATGTCATCACTACCATCCATTAAAATAATAATCATTAAGCAATAGCCTTGCATAATTTGCCATGAATATTATTTGTACATAACAGTATCGGTAGCCTGATATGTTACAATCCCCAGCTTCTTAGAAATGCCTTATTGAAAACATCTTTTAAAAAAACGCCGCGAGCCAATCACCATGCAAAGCATAGTTACTCTTGTTTTGGTATTAATGCCAATGTTTATTGGCTTTGCCATTCCTTCCAACCCTACTATGACTAAGCTTGCTGACAAAGGCCTATCTTATTTGATATTTATTATCTTAGCGCTGATTGGTATTGAGCTAGCACAAGTGGAAGGGCTTGGCAGCCAGATAGGCGAGATTGCGCTGTATGTCACTATACTATCGATATTGACGATTGGGTCGGGCTTATTTGCCCTCATGCTGTTTGATCGTCTGCGTCCATGGCACGCTAAAAAGCCCAGCGTCAAATCCAAAGAGCATCGCGTTAGTATTCGCGGTAGCCTCGCCCAAATCATTTGTGTGGCAATCGGCTTTGTGATTGGTTATTTCTTGCCAGCTGATTATATGCCACCTGAAAACAGCATGACGGTGATGCTGATGATATTAATCTTGCTGGTTGGTATTGGTCTTAAAGGCTCGGGGATTACCTTAAAAGAAGTGCTGCTCAACAAACGAGGCGTTGAGATGAGCATTATCTTTACCCTAGCCGTGCTGGTTGGCGGGCTTATCTTTGCGTTGATATTTAGCGATGTGTCATGGACCAAGGGTTTGGCACTGGCGTCAGGGTTTGGTTGGTATTCACTGTCAGCGATTATCATGACCGATGCTTATGGCGCTGTTTGGGGCAGTGTGGCGTTATTTAATGACTTGATACGTGAATTCTTTGCGTTGATATTTATCCCTGTGTTTATGCGTAAATATCCGTCCGCTTCCGTCGGGCTTGGCGGTGCGACCAGCTTGGATTTTACTTTGCCAATTATTCAGCAATCTGGCGGTCTAAAAGTCGTACCGTTAGCGATTAGCTTTGGTTTTATTATTAATATTGTCGCGCCAGTGCTGATGGTGGTATTTTCGGCGTTGGGGTAAATATAAGTTTTAACAGTAGATGGTGATTAAACTTCAAATACTGCCCTATTTAAACGGTTTGCAATGCTTGGCGTACTCACCATACCTTTGTATATCAGAATTATATTCAAGATTCATTAAATCTATCACTTCACTGCTCGCCATTAAAGTGGCTCGGCGCTGTTTTGCCTCAAGACCTTTCATATTAAGTGCGTTAAAACTAGGGTTTATATAATCTGTCTCTCTAACCAATAGTTTATTTGAACACTCATAAGTGCGGATACGCTTAGCATCAATATGATGTTGCAAGACTAACGTATTTTTGATGCTAAGGGCGCGATTGCGTGATAAAGAACCGAAACCAAAAGTCGCTACAGCATCTTCATCAATTTCATTTGTAGCTGCATGACCAAAAACAAAAACACTAGCTTCTGGATACTCATTGATTTTTTCTGCCATTTTTATAAACTCTGTATCATAAATATCAGGTAGTTGACTGCTCATAGGTAGAAAAAATCCCCTAAACTCCATTTCAAGTGCATCACCGCCCTCAATTATTATTTTACAACCTTTAGCATCGACCACTACGTTAGGCGGCGTTTCAGGGCATTCGTCTATAGCATCAAGCACACCATCGCCATCTGAATCAATTTCTGCTTGCATCGTCCTGATGTTTTCATATTGAGGTGTGGTTTTGGTCGGTACAATTTTGGTAGTCTGGCAGCCAGCTAACGTTATGAATGCTGCTAACAGCAATAACGTGCTATAGGTTTTAATGGTCATTATTACTCTCTCTTCATCCAGAATAATTTACCGCTTTATTTGTCATCATTTTCACACTTTTTAAAACGCTCAATATATTAAACCTCTTGCATAAGTCGTCGCTAGCCCTCGTAACTCTGTCAGTGACAGTCAATGAACTGGTACTTTCGCAAGAGGTCTATTATTCAACATTGCTAATAAGCGCATAAATACGCTGATTGAGCCAACTGTTTTCGGCGTCATTTGTCGCAATTGGGCGCTCTGATCCATAGTAAACGGTCTTAATACGATCAGGATCAATATTATGTTTCATGGTCATATAATTTTTAATCCCTTCCACACGGTATCTTGATAATGTTTGATTGGCGCTAGTTTCTTCACGCTTGGATATATGCCCTTCAACACGCATGACAGCGTCCAAATGATCTTGCATTTTTTTCCCTGCGTTATCTAGCTGTTCATAATACTCACTTTTTATCTCACTGCTATTTTCAGCATAATAGGCTCTAGCTTCCATCATAAATTCGTTTTCGCCAAAGAGTAAGGAATGCGGACAACCCCTTTCATCTATCACCACGTTATACGGAGTGCCTGGGCATTCGTCTATATCATCGAGTACGCCGTCACCATCTGAATCAGGAATATCTGGTATTAAGGTAATGATATTTTCATATTGAGGTGTGGTTTTGGGCGGTATAATTTCGGTAGTTTGGCAGCCTATTAGACCTATAGATGCGGTTAATAATAAAGCGCTATAGAGTTTAATATTCATGATCAATCTTCCTTAATTTAATCAAAGTATAATGCCTATTGAAAACTATAGCGCAAAATAGGTTTTAAGCTAAAGGCAACGCTTTATTCACCTGACAAGCACGGTCATGCCATTGTACAAAATCATCAATATTAGCGTGTGCTTTACTGTTATTGGCAACCTCTTTACCAATCATACTCTCGACATAATGGCACGCTCGATAGTTTTTAGCATAGTTATCATAGTCGGCAATCCACTGCTTACGTGCTTTTAACTCATCTTGACGTTGTTCAATGCTACGCTCTACATCTGTGTCCTCAAAACTAAACCAAAAGTCTTTCGCAGGAATATCTTTAGCCAAATTGTTATCTTCGACCTCATTCATACGCCACGGCTTGGCGGTGAGCCGCGCACGAAAGCAGTGCTGCACCTGACATAGACGCACGTAATTGGTATCCGCATGGAAATACGCAAACCATTCTTCGACCACGCTATCACTTGGCGATACAACATCGTGCGTTGCAATAATACGAAAGCCTGCGGGTGTTTGATATAAACGAAAAGACTCATTGGGATGACTGGTGATACGTTTTTTGATTAAATCCGTTATAAAAGGCAGCAATGAAGCGGCATCATCGGCATATTTTTGTGCGCGAGCTTTGTCTCTTACACTGGCTTGTTGCCATAAATAGGCAGTCGCACCAAACATTACTGTTAATAACCACAACCAAGATAATCCTAGCCAAGCGATGACACTGGCGATAAGTATAAAGACGATGACAAAAACCCAAACCTTCACTTTGGCTGATGGATTGCTTTGATTAACGAGGAAGGCAGGCATAAAGCCATGATGGTTATAATCATCAGGATAATTATGACGCAATAAATCATCATTATCGACATCGATAATTGCAATATTATCAACGTTGGCGACTTGTGCCCCATAGCTGTTACGCGTGACGATAAGCTGCGTCGCTACTGCGTTATTATTAGGCAATCCATCTTCTGGAAAAGAATGCTCGGAGATAATCTGTTCACGGATAGGAATGCCGTTGCTTGCGTTATATTCCTCCCTGCGTTCGCGGCGTAAGATATCTTCACCTGCCAGCCAGCACTTATGCACCTCATCCACTCGCGCTTTGGCATGAGTTAACGCCGCACTTTGACTAATATCTGACCAACCATAACGTTTGATAGTTGCTTGCTTGGAGGGTTTATTAGGCGTCTCGCGCAATTCAAAGCGCTGTTTGTATTGCGCCCAGTATTTAGGGATGAGCATGTGGTTTGCCTTTAGATTTTGCAAATAAGAAAAAAATTAGGGTTTACTAAGTTTATATAACTTAAGTTATTTTATATGGTACTATATATACCAATATGACCGTCACCTCTGCTTTTGCAAGTGGCGGTTCTCTATTTCTAGCTTCTCATCAGCATCAGTTCATACTATTGCCACAACCTCCAATCTTCTAAGCTTGTCATTAAACCAAAATCTTTAAGCTTAACCATATCATCAGGTACAGCAGGAAACTCGTTCAATAAACTTTTAAAACGTTGATTCCAACTCGAACGAGGACAAATTACCTTTAACATATGCTGCATAATACAAAAATAAAAGAACGGTTTATAGTTGACTAGTTTTGACCATTTACTGTCGAAACTAATGGGAGCGAATGGTCAATAATTGATAAAAACTTGATTTAAAATTTAACGCAGATACCATCTTTTAAATTGATAGGATACTCATTATCAGGTTCAGTTAATAAACCATAGACCCGACGATTAAAAGACCTACCCTCATCAGTATCATTGGGTGCGATGGGCGCTCTAGCCTCACAATTTAAAGTCATTAATCGACTCGATTCTATACCATGCTTTAATAAAAGATAGTTTTTGATTATCAGTGCTCTATTTTTAGGTAATGAGCTTAACTCTTTATTATTTTCATCCTCTGAAATATGCGCTTCAATCTTAAAAATAGCGGTATCATATTCTTTCATTCTTGCCGCTACTTTATCCAGTTCAACCTGATATTTAGATGTTAGTTCACTGCTACCTTTAGCAAAAAAGGCACGATACTCCATCTTTAGACTCATATCAGGTCCCATAATGAGGTGACAGCCCCTGTCATCCACTACTACATTACCTTTCATTTTTGTATTTGGACATTGATCTAATTCATCAGGCACGCCATCGCCGTCGCTATCTAAACTAACCATAACCGTTGGCATGTTGATAGTTTTACTTTTTTGCTTAGACAAATCAGCCGTTTGGCAACCTGTTAGTGCTAATGCACTTATCATAATTGACGCTATTGTCCATAATTTAACGTTCATATTTTACGCTTCCGTAAGTTAAAGCTATCCTTAAACCCCACTCGCCTGCTTCGCAAACAAGCGCATCAAGGGTTTGATTTTGCTCACGCGATACATGCCTTCATTACGGATTTGTTGAATAGGACGCAGTTGAGCCAGCGAGCCAGCGAACAGCCAGTTCAGCGCCGAAAAGCTGTGCATCATCAGACTATTATGTGGGCGGCGCAGGCGCTCGTAGCTACGCAAAGTTTGATTGGCTCCCCACAACTTATTGCCACTACGCGCATAATCATGGGTCAGTTGTTCGCTTAATGCCTTCACATCGAGCATACCCAAATTCAGCCCTTGCCCAGCGAGTGGATGGACGCCGTGTGCCGCATCACCGATTAATACTAAGTTATCCGCCACATAGCTTTTCGCTTGCTGTGCGGCTAACGGGAAGCTAGCGATTGATTCAATTTTTTGGATAGCGCCAAGCTCATAATTACTGGCAGCAGCGAGTTTATCAGCGATGTATCTTGGGTGTTCTGCTATCAATGCCAATGCTTGATTGCGTGGTAGTGTCCAAACGATTGATTGCCAATGCTGTGGATTTGCTTTGTCTTCATCGGTAATATCTGCTAATGGCAATAGCGCCAGCGTGCCAGTCGGTAGCATGGCTTGTCGAGCAGTTGCTTGGTGCGGTTTGTCGGTTTGAATCGCACAACAAATTGCGGTTTGCTTATAATCGAGTGTATCTAGCTCAATACCTGCCTGCTTGCGCACAAATGAGCCGCGACCGTCAGCGCCGACTACTAAACGCGCATCAATCACGCTACCGTTCTCTAACGTCACACGATAGCCTTGCTGACTACCAATCCAATCCATATCGACAACCTTTTGGCCATCGATGACGGTTAAATATTGACTGACATCATGTGCTGATAAACGCTGCCATAATGCGTATTCGATAACTGCAGGCTCCACCATGCTACCAAGCATTTTTGGCGAAGTATTTTTCTCACTATTATTAGTAGAATCATTACTATCACCAAATAACAGCTCGCCCATACCATTTAATTGCCAAACCTGCATTTGCGAGTAATCAGCTTTACGCTCTGAGGCTGCGATCTTCTGCCAAGTACCCACCTCTTTAAGCAGACCAATACTGGCAAGGCTCAAGGCATAAACACGCGCATCGCGTTGCCCAAGCACTTGCTGCCAATCTGCTTCGCTACGTCCAGGTCGCGCATCAATCAGCGTTACCGGTTTATTATCTTGTGCCAGTTTAAGGGCAAGCGTTGCACCGACGATACCGCCACCGATGATGAGCGTATGGTTATTTTTCATAAAACATCCTTAAATTTAACAGCTATTAACAACTCACTTTCAGCTATCTAATTTTATGGTTGTAAGCTAGGTTTTTAACCCACAATTTTACCTTTGCGAAGTTTGAAAGCTAGGTATTCAAACTAAAGACTAAGATTTTAAGCCCATCGCATAGTTTGCAATTAACGGCTTAATATTGGGCAGTTTATCAAAGGCAACCAAGGCCACGTTACGTGCCAGCTTCACCGCTGGATTTGGATGGGTAAAACCATGTACCACCGCATCACAGAAGCGAATGACACGTTTTTGGTCGGTTTGACGGGCTTTTTCATAACGCTTGAGTAAGGTAGGATTACCGATATCCGCACCCTTCATCACTTGCGCACTCATCATCTGCGCCAGCACATGCGCATCGCGCATACAGAGGTTAAAGCCTTGACCAGCTACCGGATGTAAAGTATGTGCCGCGTTACCCATAATAACGCAGCGACCATCGACCTGCTTGTCCGCCAGCACCCGGGTCAATGGATAAGCACCGCGGCGACCTGCTTTTTTAAACGTGCCAGCGCGCTCGCCAAAGGCTTGCTGCAAGGTTGCTAAAAAATGGGCATCATCTTCTAGATATTGCGTCTCTTCACCCGTTGGACAGACCCAAACTACTGAACGTCTATAACCCGTTTGATAGTCGTCATTGCCGTCGCCTTCTGGATCGGTCAATGGCAACACCGCCAGTGGCCCTGCTGGGCTAAAACGCTCAATCGCATTATGCTCATGAGGCTGATCCGTCTCAACCACACCAACGATAGCCGTCTGCTTATAATCATAAGTCGTCGTACCAATATCTAATAACTGACGCACAGTAGAGTCGCGACCATCACAAGCCACTAAAACGCTGCCTTGCAATTGCTGCTCATGCTCTTCTTCGCCATAGTAGCTAAAACTTAGGGTCACGCTGTCGCTTTGCTGATCAACGGCGATCACATCGGCATTATCAATCAGGGTAATCAACGGCTCTTGTTGGGCAGCCAGTAGCAACTTACGTCCAAGCCAGGCGTTTTCCATCACTTGTCCAAACGACTCGACCTGCTCCTCGGCTTTATTTAACTGCGCGCGTCCAAAGCTACCTTGTTCGCTGATTCTAACCGCATCGATTCGGCAGGCATGGCTTTTCAGCTCAGCCCACAGCCCAATCTCTTGATAAATCTGTACCGTACGCCGTGATAAGGCGGTATTACGGCTGTCTAAGTAGTGACTACGTTGACTGTCATCGCTTGGACTGATGGTCGGATAGCTGTTTTTTTCCAGCAAAGTACTGGCGATACCATGATGTGCCAATAGCAAAGCAAACGACAAACCCACATGTCCGCCACCAGCAATCAGTACCTGCTGCTCAGTCATAGCAGAGAGTTTAGTCTGGTTAGATTTTGACAAATTTGACTCAGTATTTTGCATCGTTATTATTCCTATAATTTCCTGTTTAGCACGCTTTTATACGTGGTTAGTACCTATTCAAAAACTTTACACTTTTAGAAAATCACTCATGTTTTTATAGTTTTCAGCCCAGTTGTTATTGCTCTATTATCTAAGCCATAGATTACCACAAATTGCTTATCATTCTGTGGTCTTGACGGTATCCATAGCGGTTATATCTAGTGGCTATATCTAATTCTTGCGGCTTTACTTTTGCGGTGCATTGGCAGTCGTTGCAATCACCATACAAAAACAAAGCCGTGCATACATCTATATAGCTTGAATTTTAAAAACTATCTACCATAATGAAGGCAGGACATTGACTTATGGTTATTCATATTTCAATCATAACTTTTAAAGATAGCTTTTAAAGACAACTTTTAAAAATAACTGTGCCGCTATTTTATCTCTGCAATTGAAAAGCAATCAACACTATCTAAAACCAATAAAAGAAAACCAACTATTTTATCTCTGAAGCCCGTAAATCTATAGCACTTTAACAACTGAGTAATAGAATTTTCACAATGACATCGGGCAACCAATACAAGGATAATCGCTTGACTGATTCCATGATCCGCCGTATAAAGTTTGAAACACTGACCCCAACACAGCTTAAAACCGTGCTTGGTGAATACAATAATCACATGAAATATATCCAAGAACGTCTCGATATTAAAATTAGCCAACGCCGAGGCGACTTTTGTCTGAGTGGCGATATATTGGGTGTTGAGCGTGGTGAACGTATTATTTATAAGCTGGTCGACGAGGCACAAAACACCAAAGATATCAGTCCAGAAGAGCTACACCTCATTATTCAATCGAGTATCTCACGTGATGAGGATATGGAAAATGATGAGCAAGTGGCTAATGACGAGGATGATTTAGACTCAGCAAGTGACTTTACGCCGATTAGTCTACGCACGCGTAATGGCAAAATCATTCCACGTGGTGGCAACCAACAGCGTTATGTCAAAAACGTGCTGAGCTCTGATGTGTCGTTTGGTATCGGGCCTGCGGGTACGGGTAAGACCTATCTTGCCGTTGCTTGTGCCGTTGATATGCTTGAGCGTAACGAGATTGAGCGCATTTTGCTGGTACGCCCTGCGGTAGAAGCAGGCGAAAAGCTGGGGTTTTTACCGGGAGATCTAACCCAAAAAATCGACCCGTACTTACGTCCTCTATATGATGCGCTGTATGAAATGATTGGCTTTGAGAAAGTCGGAAAAATGCTTGAGCGTCAGGTTATCGAAATCGCCCCACTTGCCTATATGCGTGGTCGTACGTTGAATAACTCATTTGTGATTTTGGATGAAGCACAAAACACCACACCTGAGCAGATGAAAATGTTTTTGACCCGCTTGGGCTTTGGCTCACGAGCCGTTATTACTGGTGATATTAGCCAAGTCGATTTGCCACGTGGTACTAAATCAGGTCTGGCACAAGCGATGGATATCTTAAGCGGCATCGAAGAAATTCATATTACCAAGTTTGATTCAAAAGACGTCGTGCGCCACCAATTGGTACAAAAAATCGTCGAAGCTTATGATGTATTTGATGAAGAGCAGTTGGCATTACAAGAAAAACGTAAGTTTGAGCGCATGAAAGAACAAGAGCGCAAACAAGCCGTCGCTGATGCGGCAGCCAAGCTGTAACTTATCTCAATATACCTATGTTAAAAGAAGAAAACCGGATTTTATATCCGGTTTTTTTCTGTTAGATACTTTTTATTAGATATATATAGTCAATGAACAGTAAAACTAGTACAGCTGTATCAGTATGCTATTGGTATAAATTTTTCTGGCGTGCTGCATACGCAGAGGCTGCGTAAAATTCATCCCAATAGCACTGTAGTAATTCTAAGTCTTTTGACTATAATTCTTATTAAATAGCTTTTAAATAAGCAGAAAAACACAAGGATTATGCTATGAGCCAAACCAACGATAATGAAGAAAATTTAGATACACTCGACATCAGTGCCAGTAATAGCATTGATGACGAGACACTCGATGTTTTCTATCACCGCGAGCAATTACAGTCAGTACTGATGGCGACGTTAGCTTATATCGATAGGCAGTTAGAGAAGGGTCTGACATTACCCTACTTTGCAGGTATAGATGCCGAGTTATGGCAAGAAAAGCTTAAAGCGCTCGATATCTATATTACCGATGAGAATGAAGGGCGCGAGCTTAATTTGGAAGCGCGTGGCAAAGATTATGCGACCAACATTTTATCTTATCCCAGTGACTTGCCTGCTGCCATCATCGAGCTGATGCCAACACTACCACTTGGCGAGCTTATTATTTGTCATGACGTAATGGTACGTGAAGCGGCAGAGCAAGGAAAAACAGTGCCGCAGCACATTAGCCATTTATTAACCCACGGCATACTGCATCTATTGGGTTTTGATCATGAGCTCGGGCAGGCTGAGCAAGATGAAATGGAAGCCTTTGAAGTTGATATTTTGGCAGGCTTAAACCTACCAAACCCTTATA